>CACFUH010000004.1 GCA_902569415.1 uncultured Pelagibacteraceae bacterium | reverse complement strand
TAATTCTTTTACTTTTGCATCAAAATTATTTTCAAAATTTTCTGATGAGTTAATAGCAACTCTCTCTGGTCTTAATGAAACTAAAGAACCATCACCGTTATTATTCACGTTTATTTTTAAAGCATGAATATCATCTCCAGATTCTGTAGTAACGATACAATTTTCTCCATTAATAGATTTAACTTTTCCTTTTAGTTGATTATTCTCTCCAATAAATTGCGCAACAAAAGAACTATTTGGTTTTTCATACAAAATATCTGGAGAAGAAATTTGCTGAATCTTTCCATCGTTGAATACTGCAATTCGATTTGACATTGTTAAAGCTTCACTTTGATCATGGGTTACATAAACTACTGTTATTCCAATTTTTTCGTGAATATGTTTTATTTCATACTGCATTTGCTCTCTTAAATTTTTATCAAGCGCTCCAAGTGGCTCATCCATTAAAACTAATCTTGGCTCAAACACTAAAGATCTAGCTAATGCGACACGTTGCTGTTGTCCACCAGATAATTGTAATGGCATACGATTTCCAAAGTCTTGTAATTCAACCATCGCAAGTGCATTTCCAACTTTTTTATCAATTTCAGTTTTTTGCATTTTTCTAACTTCAAGTGGGAATGCTAAATTTTCTTTTACAGTCATGTGAGGAAATAAAGCATAATTTTGAAAAACCATTCCTATGCCTCTTTTGTTAGGCGGAATACTGCTTATTGGATTTCCATCCAAATAAATTTCTCCACTTGTTGGAGTTTCAAATCCAGCTAACATCATTAACACTGTTGTCTTACCTGATCCAGATGGTCCTAACATAGTTAGAAACTCACCTTTTGGAACATCAAGATTTAAATCTTTAACGACCAGTATTTCACCATCATAACTTTTATCTACCTTCTCGAATTTTACGAAACTATCTTTTTGAGACATGCGCATTTAAAACATTAGATAAAGATTAATTCAAGGATTAATTAATAATGACATCTTATAGTTGTTTTTACTATATTTTTTATATCGACTCTTCTTTAATTAATTTTTTTATACGTGGAATCATAACCTTTGGTGCTTCCATTGATGGATGTAATTTTTCTACTTCTTTATAACTTTCAATAGCTTTTTTATAATTTTTTAATTTAATTTGAACCAAACCTTGTCCAGATAATGCTCCAAAGTGTCTTTCTTCAAGCTTAAGTACTTCATTAATATCGTTTTGAGACTGTTCATAGTTACCCATAATATAAAGAACAGTAGCACGTTTATTCCAGGCCTCAGCCCATTTTGGATCCTCTAAAATTATCTGTGAAAAAAGTCCATAAGCTTTATTTAATTTTCCCTGATTAATTAACAACGAACCTTGAGCTAACAATTCTGTTAATCTATATCCTCTTCTATCTTCAGATGGATGTGTTATCCAAATTTTCCATATTTTATTTTCTATTTCTATAGCCTTTGTATTTTCGCTATTTTTAAGCAATTTAAATAGATTGTTTAATTCATTATTTCTTGTTTCAGCACTGACAATGCTAAAGATTAACAAGCTTAGGATAATAAATTGTACTATTTTTTTCATAAATTTTATTAAACTTTTTTTAAATAATTTTTAAAAACTTTGCTTCTAATATCAATTCTGAAAGAGTCAAATTGATTAATATCTTTTAAAGGTGAATCTATTTGATTTGTTGCTTTATCCATATCGTAACATGATAAAATTATTTTTCCTCTATCATTAAAATCAAACGAAATACTGGTTGCTGTACTTTTTCCTGATTGGTTTGCCTCTTGAAAAACTTTTCTTGAATTATATTTAACCTTGTATAATTTTTTTTTACTTCGTTTAGTATTTTTAAATAATTCTGATATATTTAATGCTGCGGAATCTAATTCTTTATTGCATTCAGTATCATCATATTTTTTTTTTACTACTATTCCAACTAATCCTTCGATTGTAAAATTATCATCATCACTTTTATAACTAATTTTAAACCAGTCATAAATACCTTTTCCCGATACAAGTGAAGTTGCGAATTCCTTATAACTATAATTAAACCAATCTAGCTCGCCATTCTCTAGTTCAGTCTCATTAAAATAATCTAAAGCACTATCTCCAATGCTTATGTTTTCAATCTTAAAATTTTTAATATTATCTGAATGAACGCTTGTACTTAAAAAAAAACTCAGAAATACGATCCCTAAAATTTTTTTCATTACCCTTTGATATGTAAATCACCAGGAAATTTATAAAAATTTTCAGCTCCATTTTCTGAAACTCTAATTGATTCACTGCTTTCAACTCCCCACTCTCCAAACTGCATTACTGCAATCATATGAAAACAAACATTTTTTTGTAAAACAGTTTTGTCTCCTTTTTGAATGTTAAGTGTATGCTCACCCCAATCTGGTGGATATCCTATTCCTATTGAATAACCCGTTCTAGATTTTTTTTCTATTCCATATTTATCCAAAACTTTCCAAAATGCTTGGGCTACGTCGTCTGCAGTATTTCCAGGTTTTGTCACATCAATACCTGCTTGCAGTGCTTCTCTTGTTCTTTTCATTGTATCTATTTTTTTTTGATCAGGTTTTCCCAACAGTACTGTTCTTGCCATAGGGCAATGATATTTTTTATATACTCCAGATATTTCAATTATTGATGCTTCTCCTTCAACAAATTTATCATCTGTCCAAGATAAGTGAGAGGCAGATGTTCCTTTGCCTGTTGGTATCAATGGTACAATTGACGAATAGTCTCCACCATGTTCTTTGGTTCCGCTTATTAATGTTGAATATATTTTTGCAACTGCATCACATTGTCTAACTCCAGGGTTAATTGCTTCAAATGCAGTTTTCATTCCTATTTGAGTAATCTGAGATGCTATCTTCATATAATTAATCTCTTCATCAGATTTAACCAATCTCACCCAGTTAACTAATCTCTCACAATCTTTTACTCTAGCATTGGGTAAACCATTTTTTAATTTTTCATGTGAATAAGCGGTAAAATAATGACTATCCATCTCTACACCTATACTTAGGTTGTCCCACTTTCTTTCTTTTATAATTTCTATTAACCTATCGTAAGGATGTATTGGCCAAACATGAATGTATTTTTCATCATAAACAATAATATTTTCGTCTTTTAAGTAAGTTTTTATGTAGGCTCCGCCTGCATCCTGTGCTCTTACAAAACACAATGGTTCTTCTGCATTAACATGAACTATTACACACTGAGCATAATAAAATGACCAAGCATCATATCCCGTAAGATAATTCATATTGTTAGTATCTTGAGAAATTAATAGTTCAATGCCTTTTTCTTGCATTGATTTTTGAACTTTTTTAAGTCTTTCTTTGTATTCTTCTTTTGTAAATAACATTTCTAATTGTTTGAAAATAATTTTCCAAAGCCATTTATTGAATTATTTTCACCTATTTTTTCTAAAGTATCCCATATTAATGTTTGATTACTTGATAAAACAATTTTGTCCAATTTTTTTTCAAGTTTATCTATTATGGACAAGGCTGGTAAAGCTGTGCACGAAATAAATAAAGCATCTGCTCCCTTTAAATCCATTTTTGATAAAACATCATATAAATAATTAGCATCTACTTTGCCAATATCAATATCGGAAGCAATATCGAAATAAGAGTTTGATGTTATTTGAAAATTTTCTTTTTCAAAAAAATCTATCACTTCGTCATTTAATTTTTTAGGATAAGGAGTAAAAATTGCAATTTTATTTAGATTTAACTTTTTGAGAGCTTTAATAGATGATGAACTTGGAGTTGTAACTTCAGCTTCAGGTTTTGCTTTCTTTATTTTTTTTTCTATAGATTGATAACCAGCAGCAATGGTTCCTGAGGTACAGCCATAAACTACACAATCAATTTTTTCATTTGGCAGAATATCTTTTGTAACTTCTGTAATTTTTTCAGACATTTTTATTAAATTCTCACTGGTTAAAGGATTAAAACATTCAATTCTATTAACAAAAAAGTCTATTTTTTTATCTTTAATTACATTAATAAAGTCTTTTTCAATCATGTAATCACTTGCAAGTGCTATTAACCCAATTTTCGGATTTTGATACTTGTTGTATTTTGGATCTATTTTTATTGAATACATTTTCAAAAAAAAATATATCATAAAGCATTTAATATTCACTATAATTAAAAGGTTGTTATGAAAATAGGATTTATAGGACTTGGAAATGTCGGGGGCAAATTAGCGAACAGCTTGTTAAGAAATAAATTCGATTTAACAGTGCGAGACGTAGAAAAAAACCTAACAAATGATTTTAAAAGTAAAGGAGCAAAAGTTTCTGACAGTGCTAAAAAGCTAGCCGAACAAACAGATTTAATTATTACCTGTCTTCCTTCTCCTGAAATATGCGCAGAAGTTATGGAATCTGATGACGGAGTTATTAATGGACTTTCAAAGAATAAAATATGGTTAGAAATGAGCACAACAGATGAGTCTGAAGTTAAAAGGCTTGGTAAACTTGTTATGGATAAAAAAGCTATTCCAATGGATGGTCCGGTTAGCGGTGGGTGTCATAGAGCTACAACTGGAAATATTGCTATTTTTGTTGGTGGAGAAAGAAATAGTTTTGAAAAAATACTGCCAGTTTTAAGTATTATGGGAAGAAAAATTTTGCATACAGGAAAACTTGGAACTGCATCTGTCTTAAAAGTGATTACTAATTATTTAGCTTCTGTTCATTTGGTTGCTCTAGGAGAAGCATGGACTGTTGCAAAAAAATCTAATTTAGATCTTAACAAAACCTATAAAGGAATTGCTGTTTCATCTGGCAATTCTTTTGTACATGAAACTGAAAGTAAGGTAATTTTAAACGGATCATATAACATTAATTTTACTATGGATTTAGTAAAAAAAGATATAAATCTTTTTGATCAACTTTCAAAAAAACTAAACACAGAATTAGAAATATCACCATTTGTATTAAATATATTTAAAGAAGCTGAAAAAAAGTTTGGATCAAGAGCCTGGTCATCTATGGTGGTAAAAAGACTTGAAGAAAAGTATAATATAAACTTTAGAGCATTAGGTTTTCCAGAAGAATTAATTGATAATGAACCTGAAGAAAAAGGATATGAGATATAATAATGTTAGATAAAAGAAAATTCTATATTAACGGTGAATGGATAGAGCCCTCAAAAAAAAATGATTTTGAAGTAATAAATCCATCAAATGAAGAAAAATTCGCCGTAATATCTCTGGGGACTAAAGCTGATGTTAACTTGGCTGTCAAAGTCTCAAAAGAGGCTTTTGAATCTTGGAAAGAAACTACTAAAGAAGAAAGAATCAAATTATTAGAAAATTTATTATCAGTTTATAAAAAAAGATTTAGTGAAATGACAGAAGCAATTTCTAAAGAAATGGGAGCTCCAATGGATTGGTCTTCTAATGTTCAAAATGCATCCGGTCAAGCACACTTGGAAGATTTTATTATAAGGCTTAAAAATTTTAAATTTGATGAACAATTTGATTCAAAATCAAATAATCAAATATTTTATGAACCTATTGGAGTTTGCGGATTAATTACTCCTTGGAACTGGCCAATAAACCAAATTGCACTTAAAGTAATACCCGCTTTAGCAACTGGCTGCACAATGATACTTAAGCCTTCAGAAATAGCTCCTGTATCAGCAATGTTATTTGCTGAAATGATTCATGAAGCTGGTTTTCCACCTGGAGTTTTTAATCTGGTAAATGGAGATGGAGCTGGAGTTGGAACATTTATTTCTGGTCATCCTGATATTGATATGGTGTCTTTTACTGGATCAACAAGAGCAGGAAAACTAATTACAAAAAATGCAGCCGAAACAATTAAGAGAGTTTGTTTAGAATTAGGTGGTAAAGGTGGAAATATTGTATTTGCAGACTCGTACCCTAATGCTGTTAGAGATGGAATAAAAAATGTAATGAGCAATTCTGGACAATCTTGTGATGCCCCAACAAGAATGCTTGTAGAAAAATCTATATACGAAAGAGCTGTAAGTGAAGCAGTGGATGAAGCCAATAAAATTAAAGTAGATATAGCATCAAAAAAAGGAGATCATATAGGTCCGGTAGTTTCAAAAGTTCAATACGATAAAATTATTAACTTAATAAAAGATGGAATTAATGAAGGTGCAACATTAGCTGCAGGAGGCCCTGAAATGCCTAATGGTTTAAATAAAGGTTATTTTATTAAACCAACCATATTTACTGATGTTACAAATGATATGCAGATTGCAAAAAAAGAAATTTTTGGACCAGTTCTTTCTATTATACCTTTTGAAACAGAAGAAGAAGCAATTAGCGTTACCAATGATACAGAATACGGCCTTGGAAATTACCTTCAAACTGAAGATAAAGAAAAGGCAAAAAGAGTATCTAAAAAACTTAGATCAGGGATTGTTTATATTAATGGAAATTCTCCAGACTCTGGAACTCCTTTTGGTGGATACAAACAATCTGGAAATGGACGTGAGGGTGGTTCTTGGGGATTAGAAGAATATCTAGAGGTAAAAACAATTACCGGCTGGAAATAAAATTTTAAATGATAGATCTGTTAATTCACAGAGGTATTGTAAATAAAAATTATAAAGAAAACCTTCTTAGATCATTTAAGCAATCGTTTAGAAAAGGATATGGAATTGAAACCGACATTCATGCAACAAAAGATAATAAATTTATTTGCTTTCATGACTTTACTTTAAATAGAATTTTTAGAAAAAACGTTAGTGTAAAGAATTTAAATTATTCTAAAATTAAAGAGATAAGTTCTAAAAATAAAAGGACAATTCCACTATTAAAAGATTTGCTAAAAACTTCAAAAAATAAGTACCTTTTATTTATTGAATTAAAACCAGCTTTCTCAAAAAAACTTTTACAAAAATTATTGAAAGAAACATCAAATTACACAAAATGTGTATTTATTTCTTTCAAACATGAAAATATTTATAATTTGCTTAAAATAAAAAGTAATACAAAGGTAGGTTTGTCTTTTTCAAATTCTAGTAGTGCTAAATTGGTCATTAAGAAATCAATCAATAAACAAATTAACTATTTAATTTTAGATAAATCCTTTTTAAAAAATAAAAATATACAAAATTTAAAAATTAAAAAATACTATTATACGATCAAAACAAAATCAGAATTTAATAAATATAATAAAAAGAATAATTTAATATTTGAAAATTTATAAATTATTTTTTAGATAACTTAATCTTCCTATAATTTCATCACGATCCATATAATAACCTTGGAGATGTCTATGACCTGAATTTGGATCAAATTCTGTTCTACCATGTAAAACTCTTCTATTATTAAATGAAAAAATATCACCAGGCTTAAGCCTAAAATTTATTTGAAACTTATTATCATGTAAAAGATTTCCAAATCTATGGTGAGCTTTGTAAACTTTATCCATAACATCTGGATGACAATCTAAGGCGTCCATAGTTGCTACACTAAATCTTATATCGTTATAATCACCATCTTTAGTTAAAGAAATTGCTGGAGCATAAAAACTTCTGTGGGCTTCTTGCGTGTAATCTTTATCTTTAAATTTAAGAGGTATATTCACCAGTGTTTCAAATATTTCTTTTTCATTATTTCTTAAATAATCAGCTACTGCAAAAGCATCTATTGCTGAAGAATCTCCTCCTTTTGCAGAATTAATTAAACAATGAAGAAATTGATAACCCGGAGGATTTTCAAACCAAGGTAAATCCATATGATTCCTTAAAGCGTGAGCTGTGTAAGCTGAGTTATTAGGTTTTGGAATATTTACAACTTCAAAAGGAGTTTTAAAAAAAGTTTCTCTTGTATGACTTATTCTGTTTAAGACTTTAAAAGCAGATTCTTTCTCTGTTGGAGAATTTTTAACAATTGCAATTCCCTTGTAATGTAAAAGTTCTAACCATTTTATTAAACCTTCTTCAGAATTAATAATTTCATCATGATCTATTTTAATGGTCTCTAAATTTTTTTCTAAAGAACAGTCCCATAGTTTATAAGGAGAGTTATATTTTTTATTATTATTTATTGTATAACAATTTTTTCTTAACCATTCTTGATCATAATAACTTACGTGATTTCCTTCACTCCACTCAATTTCTAATTTGCCTTCATTATTAATTTTACATGTTTTTGGCTCTATGTTTGTTGAAACTTCAAGTATATTAAACATCCTATGTCTTGAGTCTTTATCGTGAGCTGTTGGACAGTTGTCTCTTAACCACATAAAGTGAAAATTGCTTTTCTCGCCATCACTCCATTCGACATTTAATGCTGAACCATTTTTTGAAACTTTAGAAATTTCTATTGCCATAAATTAATTGTTATTTTATTTAAATTTGTTTTCAATTCAATTTATAATTGAATCTATACATTATATAATGTTTTTTCCTTACTTTATTAACAACTATCAATCTCATTAATGGTTGTATTTTATTGCGTATCAAGTTTTAATACGGACAGTTTAAACTAATAATATGGAGGGAATTCATGAAATTTCTTAAAAAAATCTTTCTTTCGATTGCATTTATTGCTGTAACTTCGATTGGCACAACAAGTGCTAATGCTGCTTGCAAAGTGCATTTGGGAGATTTCGACTGGGATAGTGCAAACGTTCACACAGCAATTGTTGGTTATATTCTTGAGCATGGATATGGCTGCCAAGTTGAGGTGACGAAAGGAAGTACTAGTCCAATTATGGCTGCACACTATGATCAGCAACTTGATATTATCACTGAAGTTTGGAGAGATAATATTGTTCAAATGCATGAAGAAGCTGTAGCAGCAGGTAAAATTATTGAGTTAGGGATTAACACTCCTTCATCAACTCAAGGTTTCTATGTGGATAAACCAACTGCAGATAAATATGGTTTAAAGTCTGTTGAAGACATGAAAAAACCAGAAATTGCAAAATTATTTGCTGACCCTGAAGCACCAGGAAAAGGTAGAATGACAAGCTGTATATCAGGATGGACTTGTTACACTATTAACATGGTTAAACACAAAGTTTATGGCTTAGATGAATACTATACAAATTTTGATCCAGGTTCAGGTGGAGCTTTAGATGCTGCAATTGCTGGAGCATTCAAAAAAGGTAAACCAGTATTTTCTTACTACTGGACACCAACTGGTTTAATGGGAAAAGTTGACTTAGTACAACTTGAAGAGCCTGCTTATGATAACGCATGTTGGACTAAAATGATGGCAGTTGTAGAAAAAATTAAAGCTGATGGACCTGACGCATACACAGATACATGTGCAAGCGCTTATGTTAATATGGCTTTAACAAAATCTGCATCAACAACATTTGCAAATAAAGCATCTAATAAAAAAATTATAGACTTTGTTAGAGCTTATTCTGTACCTACGCCAGATGTAAACAGATCACTTGCATTCTATATGGATGAGTCAGGTGGAGATATGGAAGCAACAGCTAAACACTTCTTGTCAAACACTGGTATGTGGACAAAATGGGTACCAGCTGATGTTGCAGCAAAAGTTAAAGATACTCTTTAATTTTTAAAATAAATATTAATTCTAAGAGCCCGAAAGGGCTCTTAGTTTTTAGAGAAAGAATAAATGGGAAAATATAAAAAACATATTTTATATTCGCTATATTTAGCAGCTTTTTTTGCAATGGTTTATGTTGCATATACAAGCTCAAAATATAGACCCGAAAGTGTTTCAATTTTATTTACAGATTTGTCATGGCTTGGTAACTGGCCTAAGTGGCTAGATCTTCCATTGATGCCTTATTTAAACGAGGGTTTTGATAAACTTATTAAAGAATATGGAATGTTTTTTGAAGGAATTAATAATTTCTTACTAGGTCTTTACACAGATATGAAAAATTTTATGGTTGGGTTGCCTTGGCCATTACTAATGATTTCAGTAATTGCACTTGCATATTTTGCTAGTGGAAGAAATATGGGAACAACAATTATGGTCGCTTTCTGTGTTTTCTTTCTAGGCTTCTTAAGTCCTAGGTATTGGGACAAATGTATTATGACGACTTGTATAGTTGTTATTGGAATGTTGCTTTGTTTGGTCATTGGTATTCCTGTTGGAATAATGATGGCAAGAAATAAAAAAGTAAGAAATGCCATATTGCCAATACTTGATTTAATGCAAACTATTCCAAGTTTTTGCTATTTAATTCCAGGAATTTTATTGTTTGGTTTAGGTGCAGTTCCGGCTATTTTTGCAATATTTGTATATGCAGTTCCTCCTTTAATAAGATTAACTGATCTTGGAATTAGATTGGTTGATACAGAAGTTGTAGAAGCAGCGGAGGCTTTTGGGGCAAGTAAAAAACAAAAGCTATGGGGAGTACAATTACCTTTGGCCCTTCCAAATATAATGCAAGGAATTAACCAATGCACAATGATGGCGTTAGCAATGGTAGTTATTGCTTCTATGATAGGAACTAGAGGAATTGGAGATGAAGTATTATTAGGACTACAACAATTAAATGTAGGTATGGCTACTGAAGCAGGTATTGCAATTGTTTTACTAGCTATTATATTCGATCGAATTACACAATCTTACGGAGAGAAAATTCAAGAAAGAACTAAAACAAAAAAAATAAAGTTATAAAAATATGAGCAAAATTGAAATTAAAAACGTTTACAAAATTTTTGGAGACCAACCTTCTAAAGTTCTTCCTATGGTTCAAGAAGGAGCTACAAAAGAAGAGATATTAGAAAAAACTGGCCATACGGTTGGCTTGGATAATGTTTCTTTAAGTATTGAAGAAGGTGAAACTTTTGTATGTATGGGTTTATCTGGATCAGGTAAATCTACTCTGATTAGACATATTAATAGATTAATAGACCCAACTTCAGGAGTAGTTTCTGTTGAAGGTACAAATGTTATGGATTTAGATCCAAAAGGATTGATTGAATTTAGAAGACATAAAATGAGTATGGTGTTCCAAAGATTTGGTTTATTCCCACATAAAACAGTATTGGAAAATGTTGGATATGGACTTGAGGTACAAGGACAGAAACCAGAAGAAAGAAACAAGACTGCAATGGAAAAAATTGAAGCTGTGGGTTTAACTGGTTTTGAGCATCAATATCCTAATCAGTTATCTGGTGGTATGCAACAAAGAGTAGGTTTAGCAAGAGCACTTGCAACAAACACAGATATAATGTTAATGGATGAAGCGTTTTCTGCTTTAGATCCTTTGATTAGAAGTGATATGCAAAAACAGTTAATAGATTTACAAAGTGAATTAAAAAAAACAATAGTTTTTATAACTCATGATTTAGATGAATCACTAAGATTAGGAGATCATATAGGTATATTAAATGGAGGAAGACTCGTGCAAGTAGGAACTCCAATAGATATTATTATGAACCCTGCTGATGATTATGTTGAGGCTTTCGTTAAAGATGTAAATAGAGCAAAAGTAATAAAAGCTAAAATTATTATGACACCTGTAAATTCATCTAATGATGTAGATAAATCCAATCTTATAAAGGTCCAAGAAGATCAATTTTTAGATGAGTTTTTACCAAAAGTTGTTTGCTCAAATTCAAATTGTGAGGTTGTTGATAAGAGTGGAAATGTAAAGGGATACTTAACTCAAAAAGAACTTTCAAAAGCCTTAACAAAAGAACATATGGCTGATGCCGCTAAGTCTAATTAACAAAAAAATCATTATTTCAGGTGGATCTTCAGGAATTGGATGGTCGACTGCAAAGATTTGTCTTTCAAGAGGTGCTATTGTTTATATTTGTGATATCGATAGCAAATCTTTAAAAAAAGCACAAAAACATCCGCTAAATAAAAAAAAATTATTTACATATGAATGTGATGCTTCAGATGAGTATGAGGTTTCAAATTTTTTTAGTAAAATTAAAAAAAAAACTAAAAAAATTGATGCTTTAATTAATAATGTAGGAATTTCAGGTCCAACTGGAAACATAGAAAAGTTAAGCTCTGATGACTGGGAACAAACATTAAAAACAAATGTTATAAGTCATTTTTACTTTACAAAGCTTGCAATACCAATGCTTAAAAATAACAAAGGCGGCTCTATAATAAATATTTCTTCTACTGCGGGAATAATGGGTTTTGCATTAAGATCTCCATATGCTGCAAGTAAGTGGGCAATCATAGGAGTAACAAAAACTTTAGCAATAGAATTAGGTAAATTTAAAATAAGAGTAAATGCTGTTTGTCCTGGAACGATTAAAGGAGATAGAATGAACAGAGTAATAAGAGATAAAGCTAAGTTTCTTAAAGTTTCAAAAAAAATGATTGAAAAAGATTTTTTATCTATGGCTTCAATTAATTCTTGGATTTCTCAAGAAGATATAGGAAAAATGTGCTCATTTTTAATTTCAAAAGATAGTGAAAAGATATCTGGTCAAGTCTTTCCTGTAGATGGCAATACTATAAGGGTAGACTAAATAATCTTGATTTATTTATAGTTTTTTAATTTTAATTTTTCTCTAGTTTCAGCAGGTGTCATTATCGATACACCAAGATCTGTAACAATTCTAATAGCTTTTTCTACTAATTGAGCGTTAGTTGCTAATTTTCCTTTTTCTAAATATAGATTATCCTCTAGCCCTACTCTTGGATTGCCTCCCATAATTACAGTTTGAGCTACAAAAGGCATTTCATTTTTTGAAATTGCAAATCCAGACCAAATTCCTTCTTTTGGCATAATATCTTTCATGGCTTGCATTGCTAAAGGAGTTGCGGGTGCGCCCCAAGGTATACCTAAACACATTTGAAACATTGGCGGATCACTTAATAATCCTTCTTTGTATAGTTGAGCTCCAAACCACATGTTGCCTAAATCAAAAGCTTCGATTTCAGGTTTAACATTTATCTCTTGTAATCTTTTCGCAGCTTTTCTTAAATCATTTGGTGTATTTACTGTAATCACCGAACTATCCCCAAAATTTAAAGTTCCACAATCTAATGTACATATTTCTGGTAAAAATTGTTCTGCGTTTGCAATTCTCTCCATTACATTTGCCATATCAGTCATTGGACCAAAATCGAGAGGATTCTTTCCTTGTCCTATATCTAGGTCCCCACCCATTCCTGTGGTTAAATTAAGAACAACATCCGTATCACTAGATCTAACTCTATCTACAACCTCTTTATATAATTCTAATCTTCTGCTTGGTGTTCCATCTTCTTCTCTAACATGAATATGAGCAATTGCCGCTCCGGCTTTGGCTGCTTCAATAGCTGCTGTAGCTATCTGTTCTGGTGTTTTGGGTAAATCTGGATGTTTTCCAGCAGTGTCGCCAGATCCAGTTACAGCACATGATATAAAAACTTTGCTCATTTATTTTTAAATAAAGTATATTATCATAATAAATATGAAAAGCTCAGAATTATTAAATGATTTAGCTGCTGTTTTTAGATGGACAGCAAAATTGAATATGCATGAGGGTATTGCGAACCACCTAAGCGTTTGCTCACCAGAGGCGGGAGGTGGTTTCTATGTTAATGGAACAGGAATGCATTTTAGCAAAATCAAAGCAAGTGATTTAGTCCTTATTGAAGATAAAAAATTTGAAGAAATGAAAAATAAACCTGAAATTGTTGATCCAACAGCAATAAATATTCATGGTACGATTCATAAAAAAGTTCCAAATGCAAAGTGTATACTTCATGTTCACTCAAAATATGCTTTAGCATTATCATGTCTAAAAGACCCTACTCTTCCTCCCATCGATCAAAACACTATGCGTTTTTATAATCGTGTAGCAGTTTACAAAGAATTTGGTGGACTTGGATTTGAAGAAGAGTCAGAAAAAATGGCAAACAGCATAGGAAATTATAATATACTTTTATTAGCTAACCATGGAATTTTAACAGCAGCTCCTACAATTGCTCAAGCTTTTGATGATTTATATTATTTTGAAAAAGCATGTGAAACATACATAACTGCATTATCAACCGGTAAAGAATTAAATATAGTAAACCCAGAGGTTGCTGAAAAAACTGCTCAAGACTGGGAAAATTATTCTACTGACATGGGTGAACTACATTTAAAAGCAGTAAGATCGATCTTAGATTCTGAAGACCCAAGTTATAAACAATAAAAAATAAATGAAGAGATTAATTATTATTTTATTATTTATTACTACAGCTTTGCATGCTGAAAAAATAGAAAGACTTGGTTTCTACAATATTCAAGAAATACTTGGTGATGATAAATTAACTTATAAAATTCTTAAAGGATGTGTGTCCATGAATTCAGCTGTAACTGAAATTATTAAAGAAGAACATCCAGATCTAGCAAAAGAATTTTTTGAAACAGCTAATTATCTTTATCCTTTCGGTATTCTAGTTTTAAAAAAGATAAAAAATATAAACCATCAAGAAGCTGAGAAAGAATATTTTTTTGGCGTAAGCAATCTTACAGATGATTATGTGAGTTTTATTAGAGAAAATGGTGCTGCTAATAAAAGTTTTTTTAAAGGAACATTTTTAGGTGATGATTTAAATTTCTGTAACGAGATTAGAGGTGCAATAGAAGTATCAATTTCACACTCAAAAAAAATAGAATAAATTAATTTGTTTTTTTAAATTTTGGAATTTTAGATTTCTTTTTCTTTTTTTTAGGTATCTTAGATTTTTTAGAATCTGACGATCCTTCTTCACTAGTAACTTCTTCTATCGCTTCTTGTATTTCTTTACACTCAGTAGAATTACAAAAATAAGTTGAACCTGTTTTTGTATTATATAGGTAGGCTCCACAATTATCTTTTTTTTTTAAAGTACAATTGACAGGTTCTAATTTATATTCTGCAAATAGACTTGTCGTAGAAAACCAAAAAAAAGTTAAAATTAAAAAAAATTTTTTCATAACAAAAATTAATTAAAAATATTAATTTATACAACTGTAGTTAGAATATAATATTAATTATTTCTCAACTCAACTTAGTATATTTTTTGTACTAAAAACAAACAAAAATTTTACGTCTAATAATTATATATAAAAAACAGTAATTCATAATTATAGAAATATTCTTTTATTAGTGAGATACTCTATTTAATTAAGGAAAGGGGAACATTATGAAAATAAAGAAAATGTTATATGTTGTTCTTTTCTCTTGGTTTTTTGGAATTTTTTCTTCTGCTTCGGCGGGTGAACTATGTAAAGAGTGTTTAAGTAAGGTTCCTCAAGACATGAGAGATTATGTTTACAACATGGACTTTATGGACAGTGATCAGCCACTAGGTGAAGCTGTAATGAGAAAGTGGAAAAGTCCTAGAAAACCACCTTGGACAATAGGTTACGCTAGTACTTACGCTGGAAACACTTGGAGAAAAGGAGCAATGGAGCGTTTAATGGAAGTTGTTTATCCAAAGTGGAAAGCTTTAGGAATGGTTGATGAAATTGTTATTACACAGTCGAATTTGGATGACTCTTTACAGATTCAACAAATGAGACAGATGATAGATGGCGGAAAAGTTGATGCTATTATTATTTGTTGTTCTAACATTACAGCTTTAAACACTACTATTAAATATGGTTGGGAAAAAGGTATTCCAACTCTATCATTTACAGGCTTTACAACATCTCCGTATTCGATCAATACATCTGTTAACTACAGATTAGTTGGTTATTACGTTGGTGCATGGATGGCTGAGTTAATTGGTGAAAAAGGTAATGTGATAGTTATGGAAGGAATTCCTGGCTATTCAGCATCTGACCAACAGAACAAAGGTGTATTAGCTGCGCTTGATGAATATCCAAATGTAAATGTTGTTGGACAACTAGCACATAACTGGACTTCTCAAATTGCTCAGAAAGAACTTTCACAATGGCTATCAACGAATACAAAAAAAGTTGACGGTATTGCGGTTCAGTCTTCAGGAGAAACAGGAACTTTACAAGCTCTGCTTCAGTCAGGACTTGATCCAATTCCACCAATTGCATTAGGTGGAGAATTGGGAGCTCTATGTTATTGGAGAAACAACCCAGACTATATCGATGAAGCGATATATGCTTGGCCTCCAGGAGATGAAATCGAGTTAGGTATGGAAGTAATGATTAGAACACTTCAAGGTCAAGGTCCTAGAATCCAATCTTTATTGGTTGGTCCTGCTACTAAGAATTTCGATGAAATTAAACAAATCTTAAATGAAGATTGTGATAGAAATTCTACTGGTTGGGATAACCCAGGAATGGAAAAATGGGCTCCAAGATCTTACGTGGAAGCGTTCTTTGATAATCCATCTGATCCGGAGAAATACGATCCTAAATCTCACTAATACTTAAAGTAAAAGTATGAGTGCAGAAAAAAATATGAAAGACAACACCTCTTTAGAGGTGTTGTCTGATAAATCAGATAAAATTACAGGTGATATTTACGTCCAAGATGTTCATAAATATTTTGGAGTAACTAGAGCATTAAATGGAGTAAATTTTAATGCAAACTTTGGTGAGATCCATGCAATAGTTGGTGGAAACGGTTGCGGAAAAAGTACACTAGCAAAAGTAATGTCAGGAGTTTTGCCAATTGATAAAGGCAAAGTTTCTGTATTAGGTCATACCCCAACATCACCAGTTATGGCAAGAAATATGGGTATAGCAACAGTGTTTCAGGAAGTTATGATTGCAGAAGAAGCATCGGTTGTTGACAACCTTTTTGTTGGCTCAGATGATTTTTGGTACAAAAATTTAACTCAAAGAGAAAAGGTATTAAAAGCACAAGAAATTATGGAAGATCTTGTTGGCGAATATATTGATCCTTATACTCAGGCTTTTAATCTATCATTACCAATAAAAGCATGGATTACGATTGCAAGAGCATTCTTGCGTGAAAATACTAAGGTTTTAATTCTGGATGAATCTTCTGCAGCACTTGACTTCGATTCAACTGAAAGATTGTTTAAAAAAATGAGAGAATTAAGAGATAAAGGTGTTGCTGTATTTATTGTTACTCACAGAATTGCGGAGCTAGTTAGAATAAGTGATAAAGCAACAGTTATGAGGGACGGTAAAGATGTCGGTGTATTAGAAAAAAAAGATCTTAATGAAAAAAATTTAATAGGTCTAATGACAGGAAGAACAGAAACAGGAGAGAAAAGTAAATCTGCATCTATACAAACTAAAACTGATAAAGTTGTAATGAGAGCTGAAAATTTAGTTGTTTGGCCTGATAGCAAGCCAGTAAATTTTGAAGTAAAAAAAGGAGAAATAGTAGGTGTAACAGGGTTAGACGGGAATGGACAAGATGACTTTGTTAAAATTTTAGCAGGTGTTCAGGAAGCTCATGGAGGAATTACTGAAATTTTGGACAATAATGAAAATTTTGTAAAATATAATTCTTTAGATAATGCAAAAAATAATGGGATATCTTTTGTTTCTGGAGACAGAAAAAAAGAAGGAATACTTCCTAACCTAAGTATTTATGAAAATTTAGTAGTTCCTCTTTATAAAAAAACTAGCAGAGGAGGCTTCTTGGGATTTGTGGATTGGCTGGAGTTAAATGGAATTTTTGATTGGGAAGTAGACAGACTGAGTATCAAAACAGGCCCTAGAGATAATTTGATAGGTTCTCTTAGTGGAGGTAACCAACAAAAAGTTATGATAGCAAGATCGTTTGCTCAACATCCTAAGGTTTTAATTTTAAATGATCCTGCAAGAGGTATAGATGTAAGCACAAAAAGAGATTTATATACTCACTTAAGAAATTATGTTGAAGAAGGTAATACGGTTGTTTTTTTATCTAGTGAATTAGAAGAATTTATCGGACTTTGTCCAAAAGTAATGGTTTTTAGAAATGGAACAGTATTCGATATATTTGAAAATGAAAAAGTTAATGCAGACACTTTGTTAGAGGGAATGTTTGGTCAAACAGCTGGTATTGGTGAAACAACTATTTCAAGTAAATCAAATACACCTTTGATGCCTTCACCTAATAGAAAAATTGATAATAAAGTTCCAGAAAAGAAAACCTTAAAAGTGGTAGATTTCGATAAGGAAAATAATAATGAAAATAAAACAAAAATAAAAATAAAAACATTTTAATGAAAAAAGAAAATAAAAATAATTATTATAATGATGAAGATAAAATTAATTTTGAAAAATTAAATAATTTTAAAAAATTTAAGTCTGATAATGTAAAAAATTTTCAAATCAAAAATTATAGTACTAGCTACTCTAACTCTGATAAAAATAATTTTAATAATATTCTAAAAACTAATGAAAATATATCTATGCTAAACCAAAAAGATATTAATGAAGAAGTAAAATATTATAATTCCTCAGACTTTAAAAAATTTGATCAACTAAACAATTTCGCTGAGTACAATGATAATAAAACACATGAAGATAAAGAAAATATAAATTCTAAAGTAACTTATAACTCAAGTGACTATGGTGAATTTAATAAGATAATCCAAACAAAAAATAGTGATAAAAAAATAAAAGAACAAAACAAAAAAATTAAAGTTATTGATTACAGTAAATTAAAAGATGTAGGAAAAAAACTTAAAAATAAAATTGGAATTGAAAAAATAAAAATTGTTTATTTTGATTAGTATATGGAAATAGTAGATAAAATAAAAAAAACTTACAGATCAAGCGTTGATACTTCTTCAAACAAGTATCTAATGGTTCCAATATTCATCTTTTTTTCTTTATTAATTTTTGCATTAATTAGAAGTCCAATAATTATTTCTCAATCTGGAATAGGAAGTGCAATAATGCTTACAGCTCCATTAATTTTAACAACTTATGCATTAACATTTATAGCAATGGCAGGAAGAGGTGGGGTTGATTTATCCATTGGTCCGTTTATGGGTTTTATAAATTTAAGCAGTATTCAATTGTATGCCGCAGGTTTTTTACAGACACCTATCGGATGGTTTGTTTATGCGATTGCAATGGGTTTAATTTGGCAACTGTTTTATGCTTTAATTGTTTGTTTTGTAAGAGTATCTCCAATTATTGTTTCGCTAGCAGGATACTTAGCTTTTGCCGGAATTAACATTGTAATTTTACCAAGACCAGGAGGAATAGCTCCTGATTGGCTTATTCCTTGGGGCGAAGGTTTTACAATTTTTAATGAAATATTCCTTCTAATGATTTTAGCAACTATATTGTTTTATATAATTACTCACACTGCATTCTGGGGTCATCTAAAATTAATGGGTGCAGATGAGAGAGCTGCTTTTACAAGTGGAGTTAAAATTAATCTAGTAAGAATAGTTGCTCATATGATTGCAGGAATTTTTGCAGCTTTATCTGCAATATGTTTTACTGCTCTCGTTGGGTCTGGAGATCCTTTACAAGGAACTAAATATACGTTGTTAGGTATAACAGCTTTAGTATTAGGAGGAGCAAGTCTGGCTGGAGGTCGTGGAGGTGCTTTTGGTGCAATTTTAGGTGCCTTAAATTTATATCTTATTAATTACATCTTGGTTACTTTTAAATTTGAAAGACTCCAAAGCTTTGTGTCTGATTTATCTTATGGAGCAGTTTTAGTTATTGCCTTGTTAGTTAGTTTAATTCTTCCTTATGTTACAAGAGTAACAAGAGGTTTGTCTGTAATGGTATTTTTTATTCTTATGGCTTTTGCAGGATTGTTTGTTGTAATTCATCAAGTGTATGATCAGCCAATAGTTGTTGAAAAAGTTGTTGAAGAAGAAAAAGATGATGACAGAAGAGGAACAAAAATAAGAAAAGTAGATGCAACAGGAAATATTATTGTTGAAGAGGGAGAAGAAGGAACAACTACAGGTACAGGAACTGCAAAAGGTGGCTCTCTTGCAGGACATGGTGTAGTTCAATTTACTGAAACTCCAGGGACAATTGTTTTTTATGTAATACTAGGAATAGCTGGTGCCGCTTTATTGCTTTATTTATTAGCTGTTCACAGGAGTCCTTCAACGATCACTTTTGCAGTTGTAGTTGTTATAATAGTTGCAGGTTTAATATTTGACCCAGAAGATAAAGAAAAAGACCTATTAAAAGACACAGAGTTGATAGCATTACAATCTAATCAGTCAAGTAGTATTGAAACTTCTGCACCTCAATATTTTAGTTTAGAAAAAATAAATTATTTAACTAATATTTCGGACGGTGTTCTTGTTTCTGGAACTACATACAGTATAGTTTATTTAGCTGGAGTGGTGTTGCTTGCTTCACTTTTAGTCATTACGATGCTGCCCCAATTTAATGCCAGAACAAAATCTACGGCAATGCTTTTTTTCCTAGCAGCATTATCGTTAATTGTTTTGAAAGGAGTATCTTATAACAACTTAGTAGAAAGTTCGGATAGTAGCTTTTTTGGTATTCAAGGATATGGTGTAATATTAGTAAGTCTACTCTTGTTTGTTATTACAGCGCCATTTGCTCATTCAAGAATAAAGAACCTAACTAACGTTTATATATTTGGTTTTGGTGTACTGGCAATAATTTCTACATATTTTATAGGAGGAAATACATTTATCCCAAGCGATACAACAATTTATCAACCAAGAATAATAAGTGAGTTAAATATTGGTGATCTATCTCAGATTAAATATGAAGCTACAAAAAGATTTTTCTATGAGACAGTAAATTCGGGATATTCACAAGTAGCGTTTAGTATTTTGGCAGTTTTTTTAGTACAATATTTTTTATTTTTAAACATGGGACAAAAAGCTAGTTACAAAAGATTTGCTCCATATATGTACATTGTTATCTTCGCAAGTCTATTATGGTCAGGAATATTTTATTCTGTAGGCTACTCGTTTTACAAAATTATAGCTGTATTTATAATTGGGATACCGCTTACTCCTTTAGTATGGCAATTCATGGCAATATATAGAGAGAAAATAGCTAGAGACAATAAATTAAGCCAATGGGAAGAGGTAAAATAATATGAAAAGATCTGCTTTTCTTTTCTTTAAAGGATTAGGTTTATTATTTGCAGTCTTGTGCGGTATTGGTACTGCTGTTCTAGGTTGGTTTGATGGAGCCGATTGGATGAACATTGTTGCCTACTCCATAGCAGTAACGGGGTTAATACTGTGGGGATGGTATCATTTCTCTGTAAGATGGATTAACGAAGAATTAAAACAAAATATATTTACCAAAATGCCCAAAGAAGAAGAAAAAGGGCAAGACAGTGAAGACGAAGAAAATTTCTTTTTTAAAAATATTAGAGAGCATAAATGGAAAACTATAGCTTTCCTTGGTGTAATTTTAATATTTATATTTGTATCTTTTATTGCAGAAAATTTCTTTTCTGGAAGAACTTTAGTATCTTTTTTAATTTTCCTTGCGTTTGTAATTTTTATGGGGGTCATAAGCAGGTTTATTAAGGGAACCAAAAGTGTTTTTGTTGGAATATCTGTTTTAATTGGATTGTTTATAATTGGATCATTAACAATCCCTGGTTTTTTAACATTAATGAATATGAAATCGATGTTAGTTTTTGCTGCATTTCTTGGTTTGGCAACTGTAGGACAAACTTTTGTTGCGATGTTAGGTGGTTTAGATTTATCTATCCCTTTTGTTATTGGCTCTATGAACGTAGCATTGATGTCATTAATTTCTAAAGGAGTCCCACCATGGTTAGCATGTGTAGCTATCTTGTTACTTGGTGCTTTAATAGGATTGGTAAATGGAATTTTAAGTTTTAGATTGCAAGGACAAGCATTAATTTTAACATTGGGTGTTGGGTTTTTTGTTAAAGGCGGAGTTCAAATACTTGTAGCAATGGGAACTTTTTCAGCTGGTACAGTTTTTGGTGTAGTTCCTCCATGGATGACCAATTTAGCATCCATGAATGGTAAAACTATTGGTCTTCCAATTCCTCCTGTTGTAATTATTTGGATAGTTGCAAGCATAATAATCATTGTTGGTCTAAGGTTAACAAAATGGGGAAGACATTTGTATGCTTTAGGAGGTAGTAGATTGTCTTCTTCAAGACTATCAATTTCTGAAAGAGGTTATTGGATTGGAGCTTATGTTATAAGTGGATTTTTTGCAGCTTTAACTGGAGCGCTTCTTTTAGGTTGGAGTGGTGGAGGATTTGTTGGAGCAGGAGATATATATTTATTTACAACAATAGCTGCAGTAGTAATTGGAGGTACATCATTATTAGGTGGTTATGGAGGATATGGATTAAGCGTGATAGGTGTTTTAATTTTACAAATAGTAACAACTGTATTGATTGGATGGGGTTTGAGTTGGGAAGCTCAACAATTTATTCTAGGATTATTGATTATACCAATGGTAGCGCTTTACGCTAGGTCGCCACATATAAGGTCACAAATATAGGAGGAAAAATGACAAAAATAAATTGTGATATGGGAGAAAGTTTTGGAATTTATAATGCAGGAAATGATGAACAGATAATGCCCTTGATAGATGTCGCTAATGTTGCATGCGGTTTTCATGCATCAGATCCTAATCATATGAGGAAAACAGTAGAGCTAGCAAAAAAAAATAAAGTAAAAGTAGGAGCTCATCCTTCTTTTCCTGATCTACAAGGCTTTGGAAGAAGAGAAATGAAGATGCCAAAATTAGATTTAAAAAATATGATAATGTATCAAGTCGGTGCTCTTAAAGCTTTTTTAGATGAGTATAATATGCCTTTAAACCATATAAAGCCTCATGGATCTTTATATGTTATGGCTTCAAAAGATGAAGAGATTGCAAGAGCTATTGCAGATGCAGTTGAAACTTTTAATGTCAGTATTTATGGTATGGCAAATACAGTTCATGAAAAAATTTACAAAAAAGAGAGAAAGTTAGACTTTATCGCAGAATTTTATGCTGATTTAGATTATGACAAAGACGGAAAACTTGTAATAGCTAAAGGGAAAAATGCAAAATATAGCAGTAAGTTAGCAGTAAAACGTTGTTTAAGAGCTATAAAAGAAAAAAAAGTTAAAAATACGAGTGGTACAGACACAGATGTTGGATGTGATATTATTTGCGTTCATTCAGATACTCCTAATGCTGTTGAAATCATCAAAAGTTTAAAAAAAGCACTTAAAAAATAAAAAGTATGAAAAAAATTCTGATTGCAAACCGTGGGGAAATTGCCTGTAGAATTATCGATAGTTGTAAAAAACTTAAGTTTCACTCAATAGCAGTTTATTCTGATATAGATAAAAACAGTAAACATGTAAAAAAAGCTGATGAGTCAATTCACATCGGTGCATCGAAAGCTCAAGAAAGCTATTTAAATGCAGATAAAATAATTGAAGCAGCCAAAAAATTAAAAGCTGACGCTATTCACCCTGGTTATGGCTTTTTAGCAGAAAACGAAAAATTTGCCCAAAAAGTAATTGATTCTGGAATTATTTGGATAGGACCTAAACCAAATACAATTGTCTCAATGGGTAACAAGGATATAGCAAGAGATTTAGCTTTAAAAAGTAATTTACCTATTTGTCCAGGCTTAAATAATAAGGATTTAGAAAAAGAAGATTTAGAAACAAAATGCAATAAAATTGGTTTTCCTATTCTAGTAAAAGCTAGTGCAGGAGGAGGCGGAATAGGAATGCAAATTGTTAACGATTATGGAGAATTAATTAAATCTATAGAAAAAACAAAAAATTTAGCCAAGAAAGCTTTTGGTAACAGTGACGTATTTTTAGAAAAATTTATAAAAAATGCAAGACATATAGAAATACAAATATTTGGTTTTGGTAAAAAAAAAGCTGTGCATTTTTTTGAAAGAGATTGTTCTATACAAAGAAGATTTCAAAAAATTATAGAAGAAAGTCCAGCACCAAAAATAGATAGAAAAATCTTAAATGAAATGGCACAAAGTGCAGTTAACTTTGCAAGCAATCAAAATTATGAAGGTGCTGGAACAATAGAATTTATCTACGATGTGGATGAAAAAAAATTCTACTTTTTAGAAATGAATACAAGAATTCAAGTAGAGCATCCTGTAACTGAAAGTATAACTAATTCAGACCTAGTAGAAATGCAAATTAAGTTTGCATTAGGTATTGATCTTGATTTAACAGAACAAAATAAAATTAATAAGAACGGTCATGCAGTTGAATGTAGATTGTATGCAGAAGATCCTTCAAAAAACTTTCTGCCCTCTCCAGGAAAAATTACAAAACTTAAAATTCCAAACATAGGTTTAACAAATATTAGATTAGATATTGGTGTTGATGAGGGAGATGAAATATCTTTTTATTACGATCCGATGATTGCAAAGATCATTTCTAAAAGTGCAAATAGAACTGAAAGTATTAATAACATGATAAATTTTTTAAAAGATTTTGAAATTGAAGGTATTAAAACAAATAAATCTTTTTTAATATCTGTTCTGCAAAATAAAACTTTTGAGGATGCAGACTTTAATACAAAATTTATTGAAAATAATTTAACTTTATTTACAGAAAAAAAAGAAATTAACAAGAAAGACAAGCAGCAAAATAAAAATAATGAACAAAAATATAGCGACAAAGATGTAAAAGCATTTGAAAAAATTATTTCAAAAACTCCAAAAATTAAAAATGGTCAAGATTATACAGATAAAGATTTAAAAGAATTTGAAAATATAGTTTCATCAAAAAATAATAAGAAGAAAACTGATGAGAAAACTGAAGTAAATAACGTTCCAGGCAAAATTTACGATACTCCTAAGTTCTTACCTGCTGGTGATAAATATATGCTTATTGAGTTTGGAAACGTAATGAATTTAGAGCTAAATTTTACCGCTCAAAATCTAGCAAAGGCAATAAAAGACCATAAAGTTAAAGGTGTTTACGAAACATCTCCATGTTTTGCTTCTATGATAGTTCATTATGAACCTGAAGAAATAAAATTTAATGAATTAAAAAATGAACTCATATCCCTAATCAACTCATTAGGACCTTCAGATGAAATAGAAATAAATAGTAGAATCTTTTCTTTTCCAACTGTTTATTTAGATAAATGGACCAAGGAATGTATTGAAGATTATTCAAATAAAATAGCTAAAAAGAAACCTGATCCTGAACTTATAACAGAATTAAATAATCTTGAAAATATTGATCAATTTGTAAGAGTTCATTCAAGTACAGAATATTGGGTGGCAGCAATAGGTTTTTGGCCAGGTCTTCCGTTTATGATGGCTCTTGATCCAAGATGTAAGCTGACTGTTCCAAAATATAACCCTCCAAGAACTTGGACTCCAAAAGGAACTGTTGGCATGGGTGGTGCTTCAACTTGTATTTATCCAGATCGTCTACCAGGTGGTTATCAAATTTTTGGAATTATCCCTGTTCCTATATGGGACACCAAAAAAAGTTTTCCAGTATTTGAAAATAATATATGTCTTTTTCAACCTGGTGACAGAGTAAAATTTGTACCTACTACTTATGAAGAGTTTGACCATGTATCAAACAAAATAAAAGAAGGAACATATAATTATAACATTGTTGAATATCAAAAATTCTCAGTAAAAAATTATAAAAGTTGGTTAAAAACGATTGACCATTCAAAGAGGTTTTAAAAAAGAATATGGTTCAAGTAATTAAAAAAGGTTTAGAAACGTCCGTTCAGGATTATCCTGGAAGAATTGGAACTTTAAATCAAGGTTTTCCTTCCTCGGGTCCAATGGATAGTTGGTCTTTTAGGCTTGCAAATATTTTAGTGGAAAATGAATCTGGAGCAGCTGCATTAGAGTGTCAGTTTATGGGTCCAACACTTAAATTTGATAGTGATAGAATTATTGCAATAACTGGAGCTAACATGAATCCAAAGATAGATGGAAAGCTTGTTCCATTGTGGGAAAGTTTAGCAGTCAAAAAAGACCAAATTTTAGAAATGTCTTATGCAACAGTAGGTGCTAGAGCTTACATTGCCTTTTCTGGTGGGATAAATACCACGCCTTGGCTCGGCTCAAGATCTACTTTTCACAAAGCAGGGGTTGGTGGAATAGATGGTAAAGCAATACAAGATGGTCAAATTATTCCTTTAAATAAATCTAAGTCATATCCTGGAAGAAAAATTAAAAAAGATTCTATCCCAGTAATGTCTACAAATAAAAAATGGTCAATAGAAGTTGTTAAAGGACCAAATGATGATTGGGTAGATGACAAAGGTCATAAAATGTTTTTAAATGCTGACTGGAAACTTCAGTCTAAAAGTGACAGAACAGGTTATAGGTTAGATGGGCCAAAATGGTCTTTTGCTGAAAAAGCAACTAATAAAGGATTAGAGCATGGAACTTTTCCTTCGAACATTATTGATCAAGGATATCCTGCAGGAGCTATAAACTTGGCTGGACAAACTCCAATTATATTAGTCAATGATGGTCCTAGTATGGGTGGATTTATTGTTCCTTACACTGTTCCTTCTGCATCTTTTTGGAAACTTGGCCAAGCAAAACCAGGTGATAGTTTTAATTTTGTAAAAATATCTGTTGATAAAGCTCAAGAATTACGATCAGAACAAACTCAAATTTGTAGTGAAATTAGTGTGATATCGTCAAAAAAAGGTACTGATTTAAATGACAAAAAGAAAAA
This sequence comes from uncultured Pelagibacteraceae bacterium, assembly GCA_902569415.1. GTDB lineage: Bacteria > Pseudomonadota > Alphaproteobacteria > Pelagibacterales > Pelagibacteraceae > Pelagibacter. The sequence goes on along the minus strand of CACFUH010000004.1, from coordinate 24,978 downwards.
AATTAAAATTAATCATATAAAGATTATTGATTTTGACAAAGAAAGAATGAATGAAAAAATAAGAACTAAATTAATGGAAAGAAGAGGAATGAAATCAATTAAAATTAGATATTTTGATTAGATAAATTAAAGATATTTATGACAACAGAAGTTAAAACAACTGTACCTGGAAATATGTGGAAAGTTTTAGTTAAAGAAGGTGATGCAGTTAAAAAAGGAGATACATTATTTATTATGGAAGTAATGAAAACAGAAGTACATCATGACTCACCAGTTGATGGAACAGTAACAAAAGTTAATGTTGTGAATGATCAGGAAGGCATTGACCCAGATACAGTTGCGATAATAATTGAATGACAAATAAGAAAGTTGAATACTTAAAATTAATCAAAAATCTTTCAGATGACATAGGTATATCTGAAGAAGAAACAAAAAGTTTGGTTGATATTGCGTTATCTTCTACAGACAGAAGATATGTAAATTACGAGGAACTAAAAGATGAAATTACAACTTTTCTAGTAATCAATATATTTTCTTTAATTTGTAAATTATAAATCTTATGCAAGACCAAATGATATTATACAATGGTCCAAATTCTCCCTTTGGAAGAAAGACTAAAATTACAGCTTTAGTACAAGAAATTAATTTAGAAGAAAAAATTATAAATGTATATGAATCTGATTTTTTAGATAAACATAATCCATTGAGAAAAATTCCAACACTTCTAGTTGGACAGGAATCAATTACAGATAGTGATAATATATGTTTATACCTAGATTCGATTTCAAAAAAAAATACTTTGTTTCCAAAAAAAAATTATTGGCAAATAATGAATGTAACTTCTATCGCTAATGGTTTAATGGAAGCAGTGTTAGAAAGAAGAATGGAAATCATAAGACCAGAAAATGAAAAGAGTAAAAATTTTATCAGTAAACAAGAGGTTAGGATTAAAAGAACCATCGAATGGCTAGAAAATAATTGGAACAATTATGATGAAAATAATTTAACTATGGATCAAATAACAATAGGATGTGCACTAGATTATACAATCTTTAGATACAATGATGAGTGGAAGAAAAATAATAAAGATCTAACTGCCTGGTTTGAAAAATTTATAAAAAATAAATTTATGAAATCAACAGTTCCAGTTTAAAACTAATCGTAATAAAACATTGGAGCTTTTTTCCAATCTAACCAAGTAACTGGATCATGACCCCAAACAACTTTTGCATTATATTCTTTTGCAACTTGTCTTAATTTTTTAACTGAATCTGCAGCATCAGATGAAGATGCTACTAAACCTGGTAAGCATTTATCACACCAATGGTCTCCTGTATAACATGCATCACCGGTAAATAACATATAACCAGTTTTAGGTAGATTAACTAATACAGATTGATGACCTGGTGTATGTCCAGGTGTAAATATTAATTTTATAACTCCATCTCCATAAACATCATAAAAATCTGTTTTTCTTCCCTGTAAAAACTTCCAACGTATATTTGGTTTATCAAAGTCTGCTTTTATATAAGCCGGTTGCGAAAACCAATCTGGATTATAAGCATAATCATATTCTACCTTTTGAGTGATGTGTGTTGCATTTGGAAAATGCCCTATAGCACCCGAATGATCAAGATGAAGATGAGTTTGTATAACATATTTAACATCTTCAGGATTCGTATTAACGCTTTTTACCATGTCTTTACACCATTCTGACGCTTTCATAACTGGGTCGTAAGCCTCAACAACATGGCCCCAGTGTTTGTGTTTATCAAGCGCTGCCTCTATTGGCATTCCTCCATCAATAATTACGTCTCCTTCTGGATGTTTGATTAAAAACCATGGCACGGGAATTTCATAAGGTTCTTCACCTTGATTCATTTTTATAAATTTTAATTTTGTTTTTATTACACCTGTTTGGAACATGTATAATTTAATACCAGTATTAAACTTTGTTGTTTGTTCAAAAATATCTTTATCTTTTTCTTTCATATATATTTTATTCTACCAAGCTGAATGATAAATGTTAAGTGCGTCTTTTTCTGTCACTTCTCTTGGATTGTTAACTAACAATCTTGTTTGTTTCATTGCATCTTTTGCCATTTTTTCACACGCATTTTTAGGAATATCCACTTCTCTTAACTTTTGTGGTAATCCTAATTTTTTTGATAAACTTTCTAATTTATCTATAAATTCTGCACATACAGATTGAGCTCCTCTATTAGTATCTATTTCTGGAAAAACATATGGAGCTAGTTCGGCATAATCTTTTGAAGCTTTTGAATCTACACTATTGAACCTTAGGACATATGGTAACACCAAAGAATTTGAAAGTCCGTGAGAAACATGAAAAGTTCCACCAATCGGATATGCAAGAGCATGAACTGCTGCAACTGGAGAATTAGCAAACGCTTTACCAGCTAACATTGCTCCTATTAACATATTTCCTCTTGCTTCAACATTTGAACCTTCAAATACTGCCTTCTCTATAGATCCACCAAGTAATTTTAAAGCTTCTATTGATAACATTTTTGAAATAGGGTTATTATTTTTACTTGATGATGCGTATGCTTCAATTGCGTGGACCATAGCATCAATTCCTGTTGCTGCTGTAGTACCTGCTGGAAGACCTAAAGTTAAATCAGGATCTAATATAGCTAAATCAGGTAATATTATTGATGAAGAAACTCCTTTTTTTTCCTCCTCTCCAACAGTTATAATAGATACAGGTGTAACTTCTGATCCTGTGCCTGCAGTAGTTGGAATTAAAACAAGAGGTAAGCGCGGTCCTTTTGCGTTTGCAACTCCCCATGCTTCTTCTAAATTTTCACCAGAGCCAAGTATTAAAGCTGTAAGTTTAGCTACATCCATGGAAGAGCCTCCTCCAAAACCAATAACACCTGTTGCTTTAATTTTTTTTCCAACTTCAATTGCTTTATGAAGAGTTTTTTTGGAAGGATCTGCTTCAACATCATCAAAAATTTCAACAGAACTAATTTTTTTTAATTCTTTTAAAGTTTGTTCTGTTAAGCCCAATGACATTAGACCTTTATCGGTGATAAAAAGAATACTTTGACCTAGTTTATTGGAAATTTCTTTACAAGAATCTTTTGCTTGACCACTTCCATAACGAAGACCAGGTGTTGTATTAAATTGAAAAGAATTCAAAGTCATAAATTATTATACAAAGTAAACATAAAACACTATTGAAAATATTGCTATTCCTATAAGAATTAAAATCCATCCATATCCTGTGCCAACTTTGTCAATATAATTTACTTCTCCTTGGACCTCATCTGGTGGTTGATACAAATCATTAGGTTGAATAGGCTTATTTGGCAAAGTTGATAAATCCATTTTATTAGATAAAAACCAAATTAGACCTATTCCAAAAAACCACCATATTAGTTGATATCCCCAAATAGATGGTATTTTTAAAATCCACGCTTCATATCCTGCTCCAGGTTCTCCAAAAAAATTATTACCTAAAACTTGTCCAGGTCCAACACCAAAAAACAACCAAATTAAAGCTATTACATATGCAAACGATCTTAATTTTGTTCTACTAGGATGTAGGCCCATATGATCATTTAAAAAATCATGAAATTTTTGTCTATGAGATCTGTACATATCAATCTTTGTAATATTTGAAAAACCAGAAATAGAAAAACAAATAAATACGTTAAATATTAAACCCCATACTCCTGAATGAATTGTTAAAGGCCATCTACCCCAAGGCAATCTATTTCCAGTAATTTGCTGTCCAATCGTTTCAGTTAAAATAACAATAATGATTCCAATAATTAAACCAGACATTGCTGCTCCTTTGGTAATCCAAGGGAACCATAGCAATCCTAATAAAACAATAATGAACTGAAAAGCTATTGCTATCGAAATTCCACTAAAAATTACCATTGCGGGTTTAGCAAACGTAGCTAAATAAAGTGAAGCTAAAAAAATTAGTAGCATAATAATTCTAGCAACAGCGAGTTCTTTTTCCCAAGGTATATTTTTGTTTACATAAGCTTTGTATAAATCTCTAGTAATAATACTACCCGAAGTCATTAATAATGCTGAAGCTGTTGATTGAAGAGCTGCAATTATTCCAACTGCTAATAAGCCTGTTAACCAAAGAGCATATTCGTCCATTAAATTTATAATATGATAAATTATTAATGAGTGATCATTGTTTGGTATCTCTGGGAGTAAATTACTAATTGCTAAGCCATTACTGTTTATTTCTGGATTAGCTCCTAACAAACTTGCACCAATACCTTGTAATGTTGTAAAAATAAATAATAATAAACCTACTACTACTGCAGAACCCCATATTTGGTAATATGAAAATACTTTTGGATGTTTTGCAGAGTAACTCCACATAGAAAAAGAAGGTGAAAGAATAATTCCCATAAATGTTACTGTAAAAGTAAATATCATCATTGCCGTCCACGGACCACCAACTGCTTCGTTTTTACCTAAACCTGCAACCCATTGAATAACTCCTGGTAATGCAAAATATCCGTTATAGTCTCCACCACCGTAACCATTTGTATTTCCCCATGAACTAATTGAGGTACTTGCAATTTTTGCTAATGATTTACCAAATGAATTTAAATCACCAATAAAAGAATAAATAATAATGCCTAAAAGAATTACAGTTACAAAATATAACCATGACTGAACAACACCAACGCTAACAATTGATTTAAATCCCCCTCTTGTAACATAAAAAAGTACAATTGTAGAAACTACCCACATTCCCATTTCTCTAGAGACATAACCTTCGCTTAAAATATTTATCAAATAACCAGTTGCTCCAAAAAAAACTGCTATAAGTGGAATTGCTATAAAAAAAGTTACTAAAACAGATAAGACTCGAATAGTGTCACTTTTATAGTAATCATAATACATTTCACCCGGTGTAATATATCCAAATTTTCTACTTAACATCCACTGACGCTTAAAAAAAAATATACTTCCAAGTGGTACTGTTATTGCAATAAAAGCTGTTCCTACATATTGAAAACCATCATTAAAAATTAAATTTGTTTGGGATATTACTGTTAACCCTGAAAAAGTGGCTGCTGTTGCGGCAAAGAAAAAAACCCAAGAAGATACATTTTTATTTGCTAAGTAAAATTTTTCTGGACTATCAGAATTATAATTAGATCCTCTTACACCCCAAAAAAAACAAAATGCTGCATAAACTAATATAAATATTAATAACCAAAGAGATTTTTCGGACATTTAATCCTTTCACTTTAGGTACAACGCATTGGCGCTGACTCGCCACGTTCTTTTTTAATTCTTTCTGCTTCTTCCTGTGCTTTTTCAATTGAACTAAAAACTTTATCTTCAAAAAGAATAAAAGGCTTTGCTCTATCAGCATTAAGTTGCGCCACACACCATTCTTTGTTAGGTTTTGTACACATTACCATATACGCCCCTGGTATAGGTCCATAACGTCTATTGTTTAATGTAAAAAGACACTTAGCAAGTTCAGTTAATTTATCTTCATCTAAATTTCCTAGAGCATTCTTTTCTAGTTCATTCAAGGGTGTGTCATTGTCAGATCCTAAAACGCTTTTACCGCCTGTTCCCTCTGGTCTTGTAAATTGAGGTTTGTTCATTATGGTAATGGCCCTTCTTTTAAAAATCCTTTAATTGCATTCTCTAAAATTTTTGAAACATTATTATTATAATTGTTATAAGATAAACTTCCGCACCAAGATAATGAACCTGGCGCAAACAAAGCTCCATCGTTTGGAGTTTTATAATAAATCATGTCAGCTCTTACCATTGGGTTTTCTGTACCTCCACCATAAAAACCTCTTACTGTAAAATGAATTTCCTCATTAACTTGCATCATTAAGTTTGTATGATTTTCAGATCTAGCTAACAAATATGCGTTATGAGGAGTTCCAAACTCTAAATCATATCTATCAAGTTCTAAACCTGCAGCACCTCCACCTACTAAACCAAAATCTCCGATAACTTCATCTTTACCGACTCCATCAAAAATCCATGAGCACTCTGGTCTTTCACTATCAGGACATCTTTTATAATATGAACTGACATCAAAACCATAAGCAGTAAAAGTTAATCCACAAACCTTTGATGGTATTCTTCCTCTTGCTCTCCACATTCCTCCATATTTTCCATCAAAAGCATTATTGTATTCTCCTGGGTTAGCAGTCCATGCTCTTGTTCCTGCCTCACCTTTTCTTACTTCAATTATGTTTGGATTGTCAGGATGGTATTCACTTATCCAATAAAATCCATCAGAACCTAAATAAATCCATCTTCCACCATTTAATTGATACTGCTCATAAGCAGCTAACATTTTTTCTGAGCTATACTCAGGATGCGAACCAGTTAAAACACATTTGTATCGATTTAATAGTTCTACTCCTTCTAAATGTAAATCTTCATCAGTGACTACATCAAAATCAATTTTTTTCTCTTCCAACCAGTCAGTTAAATGTAAATCTGCATTTAATTGCCAAAGCGAAGGTGAAAGCCAATGTCTATATTTAGGTCTCATATTTAAAATTGGTCTTAGTCTAGAAGAGATAGCAACACCACTACCATCAGAATGTTTAGAATATGTTGATAAGCCATACTCTCTATGTTCATTTAGATATAAATCTGATGCAGCTAAAACAGGAACTTTTCCTGCTAGCAATTGTGCTACAACTGAATTAGTTCCCAGATTGTCGTTTGAATATGCTATATAGCTATTCGTTGGCAATACAAAACAAAGTTTGGATGTTGCTTTTCCTTTGGGTGGTTTTATTACAAATGGAATAAAATCCTCAGTTTCCGCTGATTCTTCACCGTTAATTCTTAGTCTTGCAGCGTAAACTCCACTTCGAATTATATCAGGAATTTTAAATGTAAAGTCTACATCCCATCTTGCATCATCTATATCATCATCATGAAAATGAATTGCGCCATATTCTTCTGGTTTGTGATGAAAAACCATTTCATCTGCAGTCCAATTATAACCTGTCATACCTCTGCAAGGTAAATTAATAATAAATCCGTTTAAATGATTAGATGTAGTGTCAATTATATGAGTAGAGGCTATATTTTTTGTTATATTTGCATGAAAGTCCCACGCTCCTACTACCTCAGATCTAAGTTCAGATGTGCATCCACTGTATCCTCTTGCTAAAGATTCTATTTCAGATTTCGATAAAGCTTTTTTACTCAGTCTTGGTCTATCTATTTTACCATTATAAGTTAATGTTTGTTCTGGTAATTCAATTGGATTTAATGCTTCTTTGTAATGTCCACCATGAATATGTCTTCCTGATCTATCATTAAGAGTACATGCTGCCATTAAAAAGGGCGCATCATTAGCTCTAGGTTTTAAATTATTTACTGACTCAACATAAGAAGTTGTTTCATCTGCAGGATGAAGTAAGGACATTCCTAAGCCACCATTTGTAGGTGTTACGCAAGGTTCTTGATAAAGTTTTAATTTTCCTGTCTCAGCATCGTAAGTAGCTGCAACTAAATACCAAACTTTTCTCATTAATTCTTTTTCACTCGAAAGAGTAGTAACCTGGCCCCCTCCATCTCCAATCATGACTGATAAACATTTGTTCTCATCTATAAAAAGACCAAAACCACTTTTAGCTTTATCATTCCATTTAGTAAGAATTCCTTGTTTACCTTTTTCTGGTGTTGTTGGAAAAATATAAGCTTGTAGTGTGAAACTTGTTGTATTCAATCTATCGTCTTGAGGAATTATTATATATGAACCTCCATGAATTCTCTGATTTCTGCCTTGAAATGTTTTATTACACTCGGCACCTATTTCTTCGTCTTTATAACCAGGACCTTCGGGATTGGTGTCTCCATGAATAAGTCTTATAATTTGCACATCATAGTTTTCGTTTTTTTCCGCATTTACATAAAACTTAATTTCCTCTCCAGGGAAAGCTTGGTACTTATCACTATAGCCAGTAATTCTTAACATTATGCAAACCTCTTAAAATTAATCATCCACCATGCCTCTCAAGTAAATCTACAATTCTTTTTAAAAATATTGCATGCTCACATGCTTCTTCTGATGAAAAAGACTCTTCCAAAATTTCTACAGGCTGGCCTCTTACTCCAGTTACAATTCCAATTCTATAATCTTCAAAATCTTTTTTACAAATGGTTACATACTTTTTAATGTGCATAGGCTGGCGTCTAAGCTTGTCTAATACTATTTGTAATTCTTTACTATGTTCAACCATTGGCTGACCTTTGTGAGGTTGTGGAGCTCTTCCTACTGGTGTTGCTCTATGCTCCTCTATTAATTTATTTCTCATTTTCTCGTCTCTAAGTAGAGGCAAAACATATTTTTCAGTTATAAAATCATCAGTGCTTGTATGACCTAGATCTAGCTGAACACCTGTTTTATCTTTTTTCATATAAAATATTTACTTATTAGTCCTTTCTTGAATTATTTTTAAAGCTTCAATCAAATAAACCCTGAACACCTCATGATTTTCACTCATTGGGAAATGACCAATATCCGTCATTTCTATATAAACTCCTCCTTTAATTTGCCTTGCTGTATTTTCTGTTGCTTCTGGAGGAGTTAAATAATCATAGGTACCCGTTAACATTATTACTGGACATTTATGCCCATCAATATTTTTTAATTCATTTCTCAAATCATGATCGACCGAATAAAAATATAAATCTCCTTTAAATGCCTCTGAACCTTGAGTGTAGTAATGCCAAGTTAACCATCTATCTTTGTCTGGTGATTGTGGTGCCATTAGATCCCAAGTTCCACTTGCACAAACCTGTGCTGCATTAGCGTGCGGATGTCTCCACCAATCCAAATAAAATCCTGGAGCGTAATCAGCAGCCTCAACTGGTATAACTGCTCTAAATTTATTTGGATGTCTTAAAGCAAGTTGCAGAGCCACATTGCCTCCAAATGAAGATCCCATAAATATTGGATCTTTTAAATTTAAAGCTTCACATAATTTTACAATAAAATTACAATAATGTTCTGCAGTTAATTTATACTCTTCTTTCCACCATTCTTTATTATGTGGTGGGTCAGATTTACCATGCCTAGGTAAATCATACGCTATAACATTATAATTTTTTGTTATTTCCTCATCTTCTAGAAGTCCTCTCCACTGGTGGTTATGACATCCAGCTGTGTGCTGACAAACTAAAGGAATTCCTTTTCCATTTTGCAAATAGAAAACTTTATATTCGCAGTCATCTACCTCTATGGTTACATAACGTCCTACAACATCGTGGTGCTTTACCATTTAATTTCTCCCTTTAAATTAAAATATCTCATTAAACTGGAACCCCTGTTTTTCTTAATAGTTCAAATTGAACAGTAAAATTTCTTAAATTTTTCATTAAAATTAAGTGATTACCTTCAATTTTAAGATCTTTTAAAAAGCTTGCAGACCATATTCCATGATACATGGGCTTAGGCATAGGCTGTCCAAATTCTCTCCATGTTTGTGCTGAAGCTCTTAAAGCAAAGTCATATGGGTCTAATGGCGATGGGCTTGTATTAATATTTTTTACTTTACCATCATGCATTTCAATTATCACTTTTGCTTTTTCCATATCAAACATAAAAGAGCATGTGTAATATTTGGCCATAGCTTTAATGGTCTCATCACCATTTGTAAGATCTTCATATTTTTTTGCCCAATTGTCTATTTCTGTGCTCATAAAATATTTAATTTAAATTATTTGTTTTTTGGATTATTGGCTCCTTTTAAACTTTTTGCATCTTCACCAAAGTTCATATGATAATCTTTTTTTGGATTTCCATAATCACCAAGGATATTTCGGATGTTACTAATTTCTCCAGGATTCATTCCAATTTCTTTAAGAAGACTATCTAAAAACGGTTGATGAGCTCTATATCTTAAAGCTGAACTAACTACATTGTCTGCCAAGTTTCCTCCTCCACTTTTAGATCCACCAGAAGTACCTGATCCGCCACCTCCTGAAGGTGAAACACTTGTTCCGCTAAATCCAGGAAGACCGCTGACATCAACAATTTTAATGTCACCAATATTTGCCATAGGTTTAACGCTTTCTCTAATAATTGATTCAATTTTTTCGGCAAGTTTTATTCTTAATGCGCTTCTTCTATTTGCATCGCTTCTCACATTCTCAGCAAGATTTAAAGCTTCTTTACCTGCTGCATCTATTTCGTATCTTAATTTAGCAGCCATAGTTGCATGTTTATCTTGTTCAGCTTTTGCAGATGCCTCAATTACATCTACTTGCTTAATTCCTTCAGCTTTTTCAATGTATCTAGTTGAATTAGCTTTTTCTTCGGCTTCTATAGCTTTAGCTCTTGTATTTTGTTCCTCAGCTTTTGATGCAAGGACTTCTTTAGATTTTTCAATTATCTCCAACTCTTTTTGTTGCTCTTCAATTTGCAACCTTTTAGCCTTTTCAATATCTAAAGTTCTAACTTCTTTTTCTGACTCAATTCTATGTGAATCTATATTTCTCTGTTGGGCAATTTTAGCATTTTTAATTTCTTGTTCAGAAATTATTTGTGCTTCTTCAGCTTCTTTTTGTCTTTCTGATTGCTCTTTTATTATTGATGTTTTTTCTTGAGCTCGTTTAATATCAACTAGTCTTTGTTTTTCTAAACGTGCATATTCACTTTCTTTATCTAAATTTAAAATCTTAACTTCAGTTTCAAGATCTTTTTGTCTTATATCAAGAGCTGAATTTTTTTCTAATTCATTTTGTTCTTTTCTTCTCTTTTCAATTTCCTCTATCAATCTTGTTTCTGTAAGTTTTCTTTCAACTTCAATAACTTGATTTTGAGAGATTTTTGCTACTTCAATTGCTTCTTGACTTTTTATTTCTGCTTCCTCGGCTTCTCTTTCTTTTTCTGCTCTTTGTTTTATTGACTCAGTTTTTTCGTTAGCCTTTTGAATAGAAACTTCTCTTTCTTGTTTAAATTTTGAAAACTCTTCATTTTTTTTAATTTCTAATTCCTTTTGAATTGTTTCTAAATTTTTATTTTCAATAGAAATTTTTGTATCTTGAGTAATATCGTTTCTTTTCTTTTTTCTAGTTTCGATTTGTTCAGTTAGTTGTGTTAAACCTTGTGAGTCGAAAGTATTTGCTGGATTAAATTGTTCGATTGGAGTTTGGTCCAAAGAAATTATTGAAACCGTTTCTAATGCTAAACCTGTATGACCAATTGATCCGTCAGCAATTTTTGTAACTTCTTTTACAAACTGTCCTCTATTCTCTTGTATTTCGTCCAGAGTCATTTTTGCAGCAACCTCTCCTAATGCATCTGCGAAACGTCCTTGAACTACTTCTCTTAAATGTTCAGGATCAAGTGTTCTGTTACCTAAAGTCTGTGCGGCTGTTGAAACAGCTCTTGGATCAGGTGGAACTTTTGTAAAAAATTCCGTAACAAGCTCTGCTCTCATTCTATCTTTTGTTATCAAAGATTTATCGCCCCCTCTTTTTATAGTAATACTTAATGTTCGCATACCTACTTGGGTGATATTATGAATAATTGGTAAAACAAATGCACCGCCGGATATAACAACTTTCTCCCCGAGCATCCCTGTTCTTACAAAAGAAACTTCTTTCGAAGATCTTCTGTATAGCCAATGCAATAAATAAACTATAATCGCTATTGCAAGTGCTAATAAAATTATCGCTGCTATTATATCTGCTCCTCTAGTCATAATTCCCTCCTTAAATTTAAGTTCCTTTCTGTGTGTCTTGTTTTGCTGCGCTATAAATTATCATTCCAAATATTATTTTATTTAAAAAATCAGCTAGGTTATAAATTACATTTAGACTATTTATGTTTGCTCCTCCCGCCAGATGTTCAATAAAATATCCGATATGATAAATTGAAAAACCTATTGTTATAATTAGTCTATTTGCAAAAAAAGCCATTTGAACATTTTCGTTACCACAAGAAGCATTTTTTCTTCCTGTGTCACCCATATAAAGTTCACCAATTATGTATAACCACCCAACTATACCAACCAAAAATCCTAGAGTTACACTCATGTAGCCATAGGCTCCTAGAAGTTGAGCAATAACCCAAACTAAAGTACCAACTAATAAACGCCAAAACATTCCTCTTTTGATGTCGGTAACTGAATTTAGCATCACATAAAAAGTTAAAATTGTTAATGGAAAAGTAAGAAGCCAATCAATATATCTTAATGCTATTGGTGCTTGTCCATTTAGTACCCATAAGTTTTTTGCATAGAAATAATGTATGGATGACATTAAAGCGATCACTCCAATAAGGTTCATTACTGTAGCCCATCTATTTGATAATCGCCCTCTCTCTAAAAAGAAAAATATTGCTGCACCTATCATTGCAACAGAAATAAGCCAAAAAGACCCTCCGACAATATCCTGTGGTAATAATAGCTTATTCATAATTCCGCATTTCTCCCTTTATAAAAATAACCTAATTAAATAGAGAGTTTCTCATAAATCAAATTAAAAATATCATATTTTTTTTAGTTATATTTTTTAGAAGGTTTATAAACTATTATTTTCAACGAAAAAAAAATTTTAAACTTTAAAATACAATCTTCGGTAGAAATTTTTTTTAATCTTAAAATAGAATAATAATTTTATTTCGAGAAACATTTAATAATTATATTATAAAGAATGCTCTCAAAAGTTATAACTATTTCACAACAAAAAGGTGGGACAGGTAAAACTACTTTGGCTGTTCACTTAGCTATGGGCTTTATAAAATATCACAATTTTAAAGTAGCTGTTGTTGATACTGATCCACAAGGAAGCCTTGGAAAATGGTTTATGATAAGATCAGAAAACAAAATAGCAAACGATAACTTAACTTTTAAAACTGCTAGTTTATGGGGTGCACAATACGAATCTAAAACTTTAAAAAAAGACCACGATGTTGTTATTATTGATACTCCTCCAAAAATAGAATCTGATGCTCGTCCTTCTATAGAAGCTTCTGACTTGGTGTTAATTCCTATGAGTCCATCCCATGTTGATTTTTGGGCTACTGAAGCAATTATTGATATTGCAAAGAAAGCAAATAAAAAAATAATGATACAAATAAATAGGGCCAATCAAAGATCAAAACTTATTATTAAAACAAATGATTATATAAAGAGTCTTAATGTACCATCAGTAGATACAATAATTGGAAACAGGCAAATTTATGCATCATCTATGGGTGAAGGAAAAACTGCAATTGAAAAACAAAGAAAAGGCAGTGCTGTAGATGAAATCAAAAAACTTTCAGACCAAATTCTATCTGAATTAAATTAATAATGTCTCTTCTTCTGAAAACTACAAAAATAATTAATGATTGGACTGATTATAATGGTCACATGAATTTATCTTATTACATATTGGTGTTTGATAAAGGTGCAGAAGTAATTTTATCTAAATTTAAAATGGGTGAACATTCCGCAAAAACAGAAAAAAAAAGCACAATGGTTGTTGAAACTCATACTACATATAACAATGAAGTTAAAGAGGGTGAAGAAGTAGATGTTTTTATTTCTAATTTTGATCATGATAAAAAAAGACTGCATTACAAATTAGAAATGTATGAAAAAAGTAAAAATATTTTATCCGCTACAACTGAAGTTTTATCTTTGTATATTGATCTAAATCATAGAAAAGTTGCTGAATTTGAAGAAGAAAAACTAATGATAATGGACCAATTTATTAAAGAAAATAAATCAAAATTTAAAATTGATAACTTGCAATTTTCAAATAAACTTAAAAAATAATTAAAACAAAATAGACATGGAAGTAAAATTATTATCAGGTGCTTTAGGGGCAGAAATTAAAGGTATAGACCTTACAGATGTATCTGACAAAAATTTTGATAAAATAAATAATTTATTGTTGGAGCATAAAGTTATTTTTTTTAGGGACCAACCTTTAACAACGGATCAACATATTGCACTTGCTGAAAAATTTGGACCATTGGAAACTCACGCCTATGTTAAAGGTATAAAAGACTATCCAGAAATCGTAAGAATTATAAAAGCTGAAGATGAAAAAAATCAGTGGGGTGAGAATTGGCATAGCGATGTGAGTTATAATTTTAAGCCAACTAAAGCGGTAATACTTAAATCTATTAAAATTCCTCCAGTTGGTGGGGACACTTGTTTCTCTAATATGGAGCTTGCATGGGAAACTTTGGATGAAAAAATAAAAGATAAAATTAAAGATAAAAAAGCAATTCATAGTTCCCTGGGAGCCGAATTTTTTATAAAAAATTATAAGAAAATGGAAGGTAATAATAAAAAAAGTTATGATGAATATTCTAACGAACATCCAATTGTAAGAACTCATCCAGAAACTGGGAAAAAAATTTTGTATGTTAATTGGACATATACCAAAGAAATAATTGGTATGGGTAAAGAAGAAAGTGATGAAATTTTAAAACAAATTTTTGAACATCAGGCAAGACTTGATTTAACTTGTAGATTTAACTGGACAGAAAATGCAGTTTGTATTTGGGATAATAGAAGTGTTATTCATTATGCAATAGCAGATTTTTATCCAGGAAAAGGTCTTGGCTATGAAAGAGTAATGGATAGAATTGCTATTGAAGGAGACAATCCTCAATAAGAAATGCATATATTAGATAAAATTATTTCTAATTTTAAAAATAATAAATCTCTATACATCGGTGAAAAAATTACAATTTCAGAACACATGATTCAATCTGCTATGTTTGCTGAAAAAGCTAAATCTAAAGATCTTTTAGTTTGCTCTTGTTTGCTTCATGATTATGGACATTTTATTATTGAAGATCCTGATGATTTAGTAAAAAACAATAAAGATGGTAACCATGAAACAATAGGCTATGAATATCTTAAAAATTTTTTTAAAAAAGAAGTAGTTGAACCAATAAAATATCACGTATTAGCTAAAAGATACTTGGCTAGAAATAAAAGGTATTATAATCATCTTTCAAATGCGTCAAAGATAAGTTTAAAATTACAAGGTGGTGTATTAAACAAAAAACAAAGTGATGAATTCGAAAAAATGCCTTATTTTAAAAATGCAATAAAACTAAGAAAATTCGATGAATTAGCAAAAAAAGATAATATAAAAATAAAAAATATT
The DNA here is from genome assembly GCA_902569415.1 of uncultured Pelagibacteraceae bacterium. Lineage (GTDB taxonomy): Bacteria > Pseudomonadota > Alphaproteobacteria > Pelagibacterales > Pelagibacteraceae > Pelagibacter. Next base: position 9,846 of record CACFUH010000004.1, on the reverse strand, counting down.
GATGAATATAAAAAATTACTAAATTCTCAACTTTTATGAAATTTGATTATATAATTATTGGCGCTGGATCAGCTGGCTGTGTTCTTTCAAATAGATTGTCAGAAAATCAAAACAACAAAGTTGCTGTATTTGAAGCAGGAGGATCGAGTGATATTTGGAAAGTAAAAATGCCTTTAGCATTATTATATACAATGCATGATCCAAAATATAATTGGAAATATTATTCTGAACCAGAACCACATTTAAATAATAGAAGATTATTTTGTCCAAGAGGTAAAATGATTGGAGGTTGTTCGGCTCATAACGGAATGGTTTTTGTAAGAGGAAACCGAAATGATTATGAAAGATGGGAAAACTTTGGATTAAAGTCTTGGTCTTATGAAAAAGTTTTACCTTATTTTAAAAAAATTGAAACATGGTCTGGAGGAGAAAACCAATACAGAGGTTCACTGGGGCCACTTCCTGTTAATCAGTCTAAAAATGATAACCCTTTGTTTAAAGCCTTTATAAACTCAGCCTCAGAGGCTGGACATACAGTTAATCCTGACATGAATGGAGAAGAACAAGAAGGATTTGGTATGTTTGATACAACAATTCATGAAGGTCAAAGAGCTAGTGCAACAAAATATTATTTAAATCCTGCAAAAAAAAGAAAAAATTTAAATATTTTTTCCAATTCTTTTGTCGAAAAAATTATTTTTGAAGGAAAAAAAGCAATAGGTATCGAAGTAAAAATAAAAAATAAAGTGGAAAAAGTTTATGCTGAAAAAGAAGTAATACTAAGTGGTGGCTCAATTAACTCTCCACAATTATTAATGCTTTCGGGAGTTGGTAATTCAGATCATTTGAGGGAAAAAGGAATAGATGTGGTTAGTGATATAAAAGGAGTTGGTAAAAATCTTCAAGATCACTTGGAAACATATATTATGCAAGAATGCAAAACCCCTGACACTCTTTATACTTATACAAAACTAATTCCAAAAGTTTTAGCTGGTATTCAGTGGTTTTTATCTAAATCAGGACCTTGTTCTAAATCTTTTTTAGAAGCTGGTGGGTTTGCAAAATCTTCCCCTGAGAGAGAAATAGCAAATATACAATTTCATTTTTTTCCATCATTTGTTATTGATCATGGTTTAGTTAATCCTAGCTCACATGGATATCAACTTCATGCAAGTCCAAATCATCCAAAAAGCAGAGGACAAATAACTCTGAATTCTTCTAATCCTTATGATTATCCAAAAATATTATTTAATTATTTGGAAGATGAAGACGATTTAAAACAAACTAGAGAATGCATTCATGTTGCAAGAAAAATCTTATCTCAACCTTCTTTAGCAAAACATTCAGGTAAAGAAGTTGGCCCAGGTTCTGACAAACAAAACGATGATGAATTGGATGAATATATTAGATCAAAGGCAGAAACGGCTTATCATCCATGTGGTACTTGTAAAATGGGTGTTGATGATATGGCGGTAGTTGATGAAAATTTAAAAGTTAAAGGAATACAGAATTTAAGAGTTGTGGATGCTTCAGTTATGCCTGAGATCCCTAGTGCAAACTTAAATGCCCCTACTCTAATGATTGCTGAAAAAGCTTCTGATCTAATATTGAATAATATTTAAGCATGGAAGAAAATTTTGTCCTAGCTTTACAAAATCATAGAAAAAATAATCTTCAAGATGCTGAAAATCTTTATAATGAGATATTAAAAAAAAATCCTAATCATTTCGATACAATATATAATTTGAGTAAATTATTAGCTCAAACGAAAAGATTTAGTTTAGCAAAAACGTTACTATATAAAGCGACCAAGCTTAAACCAGACTATGCAAAAGCTCATAATAATCTTGGAATAATACTTACAAAATTAAGAGAGGATCAAAAAGCAATAACTAGTTTTAAAAAAGCAATTCAAATTCAACCTACTTATGCAGATGCTCACTACAATCTTGGAATAGTAATGCAAGAACTAGGCGATCATAGAAAAGCAATAGTTTACTATGAAAAAGCAATTCAGCTTAGACCTGATTACGCAAAAGCATATAATAATCTTGGAATAGTAATGCAAGAACTAGGCGATCATAGAAAAGCAATAGTCTATTATGAAAAAGCAATTCAAATCCAACCCAACTATTCAGACGTCCATTATAATCTTGGAAGAATATTTCAAGAATTAGGTGAACATAAAAAAGCAATAATTTATTATGAAAAAGTAATAAATCTCAAGCCTGATTATGCAAAAGCATATAATAATCTTGGAGTGGTATATCAAGAAATGGGAGAACACCTGAAAGCGATAAATGTATATAAAAAAGCAATTACAGTTATTCCCAATAGCATAATAATAAATGGCCTATCAGATTTATTCAAATCTATTAAACTGGGCAATGTAACAAAAGCTAATAGTAAAGAACTCAAAGAATTATTTTTATTTCTATATAGGGAAAATAGTATTAATCATGATGATGTTTTTAATAATTCGAAATTATTATTATTTTTAGGAGATAATAAAGATCAACTAAAGCAGACTGTAAGTTCAAATTCTTCATTATTACAAAATAAAATTATACAAAATTTATTAAAAGAAGAGCTTTTTCTTTTGATGCTACAAAAATCTTTAATGGCTGATAAATTTTTAGAAAAATTACTTACCAAACTTAGAAATGAAATTCTTTTTATTTTAATGGATTCTAATCAAAATAATTTAAAAAAGTATTTTAATTTTATTGTTTCACTCGCTGAACAATGTTTTCTTAATGAATACGTTTATAGTCAGTCCGAAAAAGAAACAAATTCCTTAAACAAATTGATAAATAGAGTAAAGAAAAATAAAAAAATCAATGAATTAGATGTTGCAATCTTGGGGTGTTACTTTCCATTATACTCTTTAAAGGATATTGCAAACAATCTCATAAAATATAAATCAGACAATATTTTATTTGATGATTTAATTGCTATACATATTGCAGAACCTTTAAAAGAAACAAAATTAGCAAGTTCTATTAAATCTTTTGATAAGATAGTTGATAATGTATCTAAGAAAGTAAGGGATCAGTATGAGGAGCATCCTTACCCAAGGTGGAGATATACCAATAGATATTCGCATGCTAATTTTTTATCTCAATTAAATGATGAAATAAAACCTAACCAAATTGAATATAGTAATAAATTTGTTAATCCAAATGTTCTTATTGCGGGTTGTGGAACTGGTCAACACATTGCTTCAGCTGAGAGATATCTAAATGCTAATATACTTGGAGTAGATCTAAGTCTAAAAAGTCTTGCGTATGCTAAAAGAAAAACTTTGGAATTTGGTTTTAAAAACATAGAGTTTCTGCATGCAGATATTCTAAATTTAAAAAATTTAAATAGAAAATTTGATGTAATAGAATGTGTGGGCACTCTTCATCATATGAAAGATCCTTCGGAAGGACTTAAAATATTACTGAACTTATTAGAACCTCACGGATTTTTGAAACTGGGTTTATATAGTGAAATTGCAAGACAGAATATAACTAAAGTAAGAGAATTAATTAAAGGAAAAAAAATAATAAAAACACCTGAAGATATTAGAAATTTTAGAAAATTAATTATAGATGAAAAGAATGATCAATCACTTCAGAAAATTTTTGATATCAAGGATTTTTATTCAACTTCTATGGCAAGAGATTTAATATTTCATGTTCAGGAACATCTTTTTACATTGCCAAAAATTGCTAAAATATTAAAAACTTTAAATTTAGAATTTCTTGGTTTTATAAATCCATCAACCAAAATTAAATTTTCAAGACTATTTATTAATGATGTAAAAAATATTTCGTTAAATAATTGGAATAAATTTGAAATAGGCAACCAGGAAACTTTTTCTAATATGTATCAATTTTGGACAAGAAAGATAAATAAAATATAAAAAATTTTATATCTTTTATAAAATAATATTTATTATTATCTTGTATACTCAAAATTTTGTGTTGTCTCATTTACGCTTATTAATTTTGCTTTATTTCTTAAATGAAACTTCGTAGCCATTTCCGTTAAGGGTGATAAGGTTATTAATCTATTTAAATGATTTGATTTTTTAATCATTTTAAATACTTCTTTCACAATTAATTTTCCTCCGCCCTTTTTTTTAGACCAAACAGTATATGCAATAGCGATTTGTCCAACTTTTTGATCTCTAAGAGCACTTTGTAAAAAAGCATCTTTGCTTAAATTATCTAATTCTTTAACTGTTTTTGGGATTTTATTTGTAAAGGCAAAACACATTATTGCATGAATTTCATTTTTATATTTTACGCCATAAATTTTTCTTCCATAACTTGTCCTAAATTCGTTATCTAATTCTGGTCTTACTGGATCTTCAATAGTATTACACTCTTTTAAGCTTACTAATTCTGCTCCCTTGACCCAATCAAAAAAATCACTCAATTGTTTATTTATGATCTGTTTATTTTTTTTGATACTCTCTTTAAGCCTTGTTTTTATTTTGTTTTTTTCCATTTCAGGCACAATATTTGTTAACTAATTCACTTAAAATGCTATTAAGTAAACGCAGCTATGCAATAAGTTGATTGGTTTACTTCTTTTTATTTAAATTAATGCTTATAAGACATATAATTTAATAAAATGAAAAAAACTATAGTTAGTAGTTGGAATGAATGGGATCCGTTAAAACACGTAATTGTTGGTAGGGCAGATAATTGTTGTATTCCAGCACCTGAGCCTGCTGTAGATGTAAAAATTCCTCCTGATTCAGTCATGAAAGGTAAACATGGCAGAAGAACTCAAGACTCTATAGATAAAGCAAATGAACTTTTAGATAAGTTTGTAAAAACACTGGAAAGTCGAGGAGTCAGAGTCGATAGACCAACCCCTTTAAAATTTGATGAAAAAATTGGTACGCCTGACTGGAAGGCTGAGCATATGTTTGGATGTATGCCATCAAGAGATGTGATTATTACTGTTGGAAAAGAAATGTTGGAAGCGACTATGAGCTTTCGATGTAGATGGTTTGAATATTTAGCTTATAGACCATTAATACAACAATACTTTATGGAAGATCCAAATATGAAACATGAGTCTGCTCCTAAACCTAGGTTGACAGATAAAGATTACCATAAAAATTATTTGTCTGATGAAGTAAGTATTGAACAACGATTGGAATGGGCAGAAAAAAAATATTTTGTAACAACTGAAGAAGAGCCTTTATTTGATGCCGCAGATATTTTAAGGTTTGGTAAAGACTTGATTGTTCAACATGGTTTTACGACAAATTTAAAAGGTATAGATTGGTTAAAAAGACATTTTCCTGATCATCGCGTTCACACTGTAAATTTTCCCGGCGATCCTTACCCTATTCATATAGATGCAACTTTTACTCCGATCAGACCTGGTCTAATATTAAATAACCCTGTAAGAAAACTTCCTAAAGAGCAAAGAAAACTTTTTGAAGATAATGGTTGGGAAATTATTGAAGCAGCACAACCAGCACATAATTCTCCACCTCCTCTTACTTATTATTCAATATGGTTATCAATGAATATTTTAGTTTTAGATCCAAAAACAGTATGTGTAGAAAAAAGTGAAGTATATCAAGCTGAACAGCTTGATAAACTAGGTATGGAAGTTTTGCCTGTAGATTTTAGAGAAGCTTATGGCTTTGGTGGAAGTTTGCATTGCAGTACAACAGATGTTTATAGAGAAGGCGACTTGCAAGATTATTTTCCTAAGCAATAATAATTTTATCTTAATCTTAATAATTCTGTGATATATGGGCTAATGTCTAAAAAAAATAATAATCCCAGAGGAATAATTTTAATACTGATAGCAATGATGGTTTTTTCAGTGCAAGACGGGATTATGAAACATATTTTTAATTTTGTTTCACTTTACGAAGTTTATTTAATAAGAACTTTAGTTAGCTTTGGGCTTATTTTAATATTTTTAAAACTCAAAAATGAAAAAATAGTATTTAAAACTCAATATCCTCTTTTAACTTTGTGCCGCGTAATTCTTTTCTTTTTCGGATTTAGCTCTTTTTATGTTTCATTAACTGTATTGCCTTTAGGGTTTGCAACAGCCTTGTTTTTCGTTACCCCTTTTTTAATTACAATATTTGCACATTTCTTTTTAAAAGAAGAGATAGGAATAAGAAGATGGTCTGCAGTAGTTGTTGGCTTTATTGGTGTATACATAACATTAAATCCTGATTTTAATAATTTTAATTATCTAAGTTTATTACCAATTTTGTGTGCATTTTGTTATTCGTTATCAATGATAATTATAAAAAAAACCTCTGAGAAAGATAGTGTTTACACTCAAACATTTACTTTTTATTTTGGAGCAATAATTTTTAGTACTATTTTCTATTTTTTAATTGGAGATGGGCAATATAATACTTCAGATCATCCAGCTTCCCAATTTATCTTTAGAGAATGGTTTGTAGACTTAGAATCTAGTATATTATTTATGGCTACAACTGGATTGACAGCTACTGTAGCTTTTCTTCTTTTATTTACCGCTTACAGCATAGCATCTCCTGCAGTAGTATCTCCTTTTGAATATTCAATATTATTATGGTCACCTTTAATAGGTTGGATATATTTTAATGAAATACCAAGCTTAAATACAGTCATTGGAATACTAATAATTGTATCTAGTGGTATTTATATTTTTATGCGTGAAAAAGCCCAAGAACAATTAATTGCTACTGAAAAACCTTTAAGATAAATGACAAAAAATATAATTCCTACAATAAATATTTCTTCAATAGTAAAAAATGGTTATGAATACCAAAAATCATTTAAAACAATAAATAAAATTAAAAAAGCTTGTATTGATATTGGCTTTTTTCAAGTAACTGGTCACGGCATAAGTCAAAAAAAAATAAAAAATATATGCAATGTAGGAAATAAATTCTTCAATTCATCAGAAAAAAATAAAAGAAAACTTTCACCAAAAAAATGGAATTCTAAAAATAAAAATATTTATAGAGGATATTTTCCAAATGATGTGAATGGAAAAGAAGGCTTGGATATTGGTGATTTAAAAGTTACAAAAAAATATGCCAATAATATTAAAAATCAATATATAGAGTATATTGATCTAAATAAATCTATAGATAAAAGTTCAATAAAAATATTATCAAATTATTTCGATGATATTTACGATCTGTGTGAAATTCTATTTCAAGGAATAATTAAGCTTTACAATAAAGATATTAAAATTTCAAAAAATGCATTTTCAAGGTATAAAACTTTAAGTACTTTAAGATTTAACTACTATCCCAATCAATCAAAACCTATCGAGATATCAAAACAAGACGGTGTCGCTCTTGGATGCGAAACTCATGTAGATAGTGGGATATTTACAGTTCTTTATCAGGATAAAAAAGGTGGTCTTCAAGTACAGAATAGAAAAAATCAAAAATGGTATGATGTTCCATTTAATAAAAATGCCTTGGTAGTAAATACTGGAAGAGCATTGGAATTCTTAAGTAAAGGTAAATTTAAAGCAACAAACCACCGTGTGCTTTGGAATAAAAAAAAGAGAATGTCTATACCTTTCTTTTTTGAACCATCTTATGATTTTAAAATGAATAAATCTTATTTAAATGGTTCAAAATCAAATAACAAAGGTTTGATTTATGAAAAATTTTTAAATCTTTCTCTTAAGAAATTTGTTGAATACAGAAGATAGATTTAGTTTTTTCTAATCCTATAATTTGTATAATTAAAATAACCAAATATTGTTAATAAAATTAATGAGAAAATATAAACAACATCTTTATTTGGTCGATCAAAATTTTCTGTTTTTAATTCTGTAATTATATCGTCCATCTCTAAACCACTTTTTTTAGCCTCGCCTTTCCAATCAAGTGTATCAACAATAATTTTGCCCTCTTTTTTAACCAAGGTTAGACCATAATTTTCTAAGCTAAATTCTGCATCAAATGTTCCTTTTTTAATTTCAAATAATTTATATCTTTCTCCGTATGGACTAGGTCTTGTAATTTTTATATGAACATCTTTTTTGGGCTGAAAAGTAACTATATTAGCATCATTTAAATTTACGTAATTAAATTTTGGATAAAATTTATTTAAAACAAATTCTGGTGACAAAAATGATATGGATATTACAAAAAAGATTATTATTTCAAACCATCTTAATTTATTAATAAACCATCCTTGAGTGGCTGCTGAAAAAACCAATATTCCTATTAATGATGTTATAATTACTAATATTGCATGCCATATATTTTCAATGCCAATTAATAATAGTTCGTGATTAAATAAAAATACAATAGGTAAAACTCCAGTTCTTAAACTGTACCATAATGCTTGAACACCTGTTTTTAATGGATCTCCTCCAGATATTCCTGCAGCAGCATAAGACGCTAAACCAACAGGCGGTGTGACATCAGCCATTAAACCAAAATAAAAAACAAATAAGTGAACAGCGATTAGAGGAAAAATATAACCTGATGCATTTCCAACATCAACAAGCACCATAGACATTAGTGATGCAACAACAACATAGTTTGCGGTAGTCGGTAACCCCATTCCAAGCAACAAACATAAAATAATTGTTAAAAAGAGTAAAATAACAACATTATCTTTTGCAATTGATTCAATAACAATAATTAGATTTGTACTTAACCCTGTGGATCCAACCGCTCCAACAATTACACCGGCTGTTGCTATTGCAACTCCAACAGCAATCATGTTAATTGCTCCTTTCTGAAGTCCAACAACAGTTTCATTATACCAGATTGATAAATTTTCTTTATAATTATTATTCTTTCTGGAAATAACAATTTTGTACAAAAGATTTACAAAAACTAATGAGATAGTTGCATAATAAATTGAGTAGGAAGCTGTAAGCCTCAAATAAACCAATAAATAGATTAAAACAAATATAGGAATTAAAAAATGAAGACCTGATAAAAAAGTTTCTTTTAATTTAGGTAATTTATCTTCTTCAATTCCTTTTAATCCAAGTTTTAATGCTTCTAGATGTGAAATATAAAAAAGAGCTATATATGAAATTATTGCTGGCAAAAATGCATGTTTTACTATTTCAAAATAAGTAACTCCTATAAAGCTTGCCATTACAAATGCGGCTGCACCCATAACAGGTGGCATGATTTGTCCATTAACTGACGATGCAACTTCTATTGCACCAGCTTTTTCTTTTGAAAATCCTGTTTGTTTCATTATTGGAATTGTAAATGTTCCAGTAGTAACTGTATTGGCAACAGAAGATCCTGAAATCATTCCAGTCATTCCAGATCCAAGAATAGCAGCTTTCGCTGGACCTCCTCTTGTTTTACCAACCATTGCAAATGCTAAATCTAAAAAATACTTTCCTCCCCCTGCTGTTTCTAAAAAAGCACCAAATAATACAAATAGAAATATAAAATCTACAGAAACTCCAATAGGAATCCCAAAAATAGCTTCTTGATCAAACCATTGAAATCCCACAAGTCGTTTTAAAGATAATCCCCCGTGAGATATGATTTCTGGAGCGTACTGTCCATAATAAGAAAATAACAGAAAACAGACTGCAATAATTACTAATGGTATTCCAATTACTCTTCTTGTGGCTTCTAATAAAATTAAAATACCGGTTGAACCGATTATTAATTCAATCGGAATATTGTAGTTGTTATATTTTAATATGTGTAGAACACCACCTCTATCAATTAAGTCATCATAAAAAAAATAGATATAAAGACAACATGATATCCCAATAATTCCAATCATAATATCAATGAAGTTAACTTTCCCTCTTTTAAAAGTTGGAAAAACTAAAAACGCTAATAAGAGAGCAAATCCTAAATGAATT
>CACFUH010000003.1 GCA_902569415.1 uncultured Pelagibacteraceae bacterium | reverse complement strand
TTTAAATACACAACGACTGTTGAGGGGCTTAGACCAAATTCATATAATTGATAACGAAAGAAAAGTTTTATTTTCCTCTTCGGAAACAGGATATTTGCAGGTTGAGGAAAAAGCTATAAATATGGTTTTAAATGATGACAAACCTTTAAAAATTATAAATGCTTATGAAAATAAATCTGCAGCAATAATTAAAATACAATCTATGAATAATGCTTTTTTATATGTAGTAAAATTCCTAGACGAAGATATATCTAATTATTTAAAGGAATCAGAAGAAGCGATCAATTTTTACTATACTGTAGAAGATCAAAGAACTGGCATCAAATTTAGCTTTGCTCTAATTTATATTATTATAGTTACCTTATTGTTGTTTTTGTCAATAACCATAGCTATTAGGTTTTCTTCAAGATTTTTTATTTCTATTAATAATTTAATATCAGCATCCAAGGATATAGGTGATGGAAATTTAAACACAAAAGTTCCAGAAATTGTTGCTGATAAAGAAATTGAACTGTTAAATAAAAATTTTAATTCCATGATTAATCAATTAAAATTTCAACAAGAAAAATTGCTTATTACAGAGAGACATGAAGCTTGGGAGCATGTAGCACGTAAACTTGCTCATGAAATTAAAAATCCACTTACTCCAATACAGTTAACTATAGATAACTTAAAATCTAAATATGAAAAATATATAGATTCTTCCGAAAAAGAAAAATATGAAAAAAACTTAACTACTATCTTGTCTCAAATTAAACAAATAGAAAATTTAGTTAATGAATTTTCAGAATTTGCTAGAATGCCCAAACCTTTGTTTAGAAGTAATAATTTAGTTGATATAATTAATACAAATATTGATCTTATAAAAAAAACCGACACCTCAATTAAAATATATTTGAACTATTCAAAAACTGATGATTTAAATTTAAATTGTGATTATGAACAAATAAGTAGAGCAATTTTTAATTTAATTAAAAATTCTATAGAAAGCATACAGGAAAAAGCTCTAAATATAGGCAATTTTGATAAAAAAATTAATATAGCAATAAAAAGAATTAACCATTATATAGCAATTAATATATTTGATAATGGTATTGGATTTACCAATAATACTAAAAAGGAACTTATAAAACCATATTATACTACTAAAAAAAAAGGATCAGGTTTAGGTTTATCTATAGTAAATAAAATTATAAATGATCATAACGGAAATATAGAATTTAATTCTGATAAAACAGGTACTAACATAATTATAAATTTATCAATAAAATAAAAATGTCAGCAGAAATATTAATAATAGATGATAACTCGGATATAAGAGAAATTTTAAATGATCTTATAGTTGAAGCTGGCTATTCAACTAGACTTGCCGCAAATTACAATCAAGCTTTATCAGAAATTGATAAAAAACTTCCAGATGTTGCAATTATTGATGTTAAATTAGATAAAGGAGATAACGATGGTATTGAACTTTTAAGTCATATTAAAAATAAAAACAAAAATATACCTGTAATAATAATTTCTGGTCATGCGAATATTGAAATGGCTGTTAAATCTCTTCAATCTGGAGCCTTTGAATTTATTCAAAAACCTTTTGATAAAAGTAGACTTTTAAATTTTATTAAAAGAGCTATTGAGAATCTAAATCTTAAAATTGAAAATGAAACTTTAGAAAATAAAATATTCCATACATTTGATTTGATTGGAAAAAGTCAAAATATTCTATCTATTAAAGATCAAATAGAAAAAGTTTCAGATTCTGAAAGTAGAGTTTTTATTTCTGGACCCACTGGTTCTGGCAAAGAGTTAATTGCTAGAAAAATTTATAAAAAATCAAAAAGAAGTCAAAAACCATTTGTCATATTAAATGGAGCATTATTAGACTCCCAGAAGTATGAACTAGAGTTGCTTGGAGAGGAAAGAAAAGATGGATCTATATCATATGGAGCTCTAGAGAAAGCAAGTGGAGGTATTTTGCTGATTGATGAAGTCACAGATATTCCATTAGACACTCAGTCAAAAATTTTGAGAATTTTAATTGATCAAAAGTTTAAAAGAATTAATAGCAATCATGACACTAAAGTTGATGTAAGAATATTTTCTTCAACAAGTAAGGATATAAAAAAAGAAATTAAAAATGGAAATTTTAGAGAAGATCTATTTCATAGATTAAATGTTTTTAGTATTACTATAGATCCACTATGTAAGCGAATAGAAGATATTCCATTGTTAGTTGATTATTTTGTTACAAATATTTGCGATAATTACAATATAAAACCTTTTAAACTCGAAGATAATAATTACCTTCTTAACTATAATTGGCCTGGTAATATTAGAGAATTAAGGAATTTAATAGAACGTGTAACTATACTTTCACAAGGAAAAGATGAAAATAGCGTTTTAAATATCATCAAAGAATCTTTAACTCAAAGTGAAAGTGAAAAATTCTCATTAAGTGAGACTCTTGATTATCCTTTGAGAGAAGCTAGAGAAAATTTTGAAAAAGAATATTTAATAACACAATTGAAAAAGTTTTCTGGAAATATATCAAAAACTGCACGTTTTGTTGGTATGGAAAGATCAGCGCTACATAGAAAACTAAAACTACTTGGAGTTAAAGATTTAAATTAAAATGAATATAATTATTTGTGGAGCTGGTAGAGTCGGCTTTACCATTGCTAAATTATTAACTGAACAAAATCATTCTATTACAGTTATAGATCAATCTAGTGAGGACATACAAAAAATTAATGATACTCTTGATGTTAAGGCCATTGTTGGTAAAGCAACTTCACCAATGATACTAGAAAACGCAAACACAAAGAATACGGACATGATAATCGCAGTTACAAAAAATGATGAAATCAATATGATGATTTGTCAAATAGCATATTCTTTATTTAAAATACCAAAAAAAATTGCAAGGATAAGATCACAAGATTATTTAAATCCAAAATTTTCAAGATTATACAATAAAGAAAATTTGCCAATAGATGTTATTATTTCACCAGAATTAGAAATAGCTAAATCAATTCAAAGAAAATTAGAATCACCTGGGGCCCTAGACAATGTTCCTTTTGCTGAAAATAAAATTAAACTTTTAGAGATTTACGTGGAAGAAACTTGTCCTATTGCTGATATTAAACTTAATGAACTTACAAAAAAATTTCCTAAATTAAATGCAAATATCCTTGGTGTTATTAGGGATGGTAAATTTATATTTCTTAAAAAAAGTGATGTTATTAAAAGAAACGATAAAGCTTATGTAGTTATTAATTCATTGCAGATGACTGAAACTCTATCAGCTTTTGGTCATAACGAAAAAATTTCGAATAAAATTTTAATAATAGGCGGTGGAAATATAGGTCTTAATTTAGCAAAAAATATTGAACAAAGTTTTGATGATGCTCGTCTTAAAATAATTGAAAAAGATAAAAATAGAGCTGAGTTTATTGCTAATGAGTTAAATAATACAATTGTTATTAATGGAAATGGTTTAGACGAAGACATTTTAGCAGAAGTAAATTTAGAAGATGTAGAAACTGTTATAGCATTAACTAATGATGATGAAGATAACTTAATGGTTAGTGTTTTGGTTGAAAAATTTTCAAAAGACAAAAGAACAATGGCTTTAATAAATAAACCAAATTATTCACTGTTACAATCATCATTAAAAATTGATGATTTAATTGATCCACGTATGACAACGGTTTCTAGTATACTAAAGCATGTTCACAAAGGAACAATTGAAAATGCATATTCTATAATGAATGGTGAATACGAGGTTATTGAAGCTGAAATAATTGAAACATCAGAACTAATTAACAAAGAATTAAAAAATGCAAATTTACCCGATGAGATAAGAGTAGGCGCTGTTTTAAGAAAGAATGAAATAATTATACCAAGGTCTAATTTTATATTTCAAAAAGAGGATGTTGTAGTTATTTTAAGTAAGAGAGATCAACTTCCATTAGTTGAAAGTATGTTTAGATTAAGTCCTGTATAAAATCATGAACAGATTTATCCTGAATTATTTAGGAATTTTTTTTACTTTACTATCTGTATTATCTTTTTTTAATATCATTTATTCTTATTATTTTAATTTATATCTAAATATAGATGCATACTTTTATACATTATTAATATCTTTAATAATTGGTTTATTTTCTTTATTTAAAAAAAAAATTGATCTCAAGGTATCAATATATGCTAAAATTTTTACAGTTCTGATTGGATATTTTTTATTACCATTAATAATATCTATACCTTTCTACTTCAGTATTTATAATTTATCTTTTTTAAATTGTTATTTTGAAGCAATATCTGGTTTTACATCAACAGGATTTACAGTATTTGATAATGTAAAGCACTTAGATCAAAGCCTACTTTTATGGAGATCAACTTCACAATGGTTTGGTGGTGTCTATTTTTTATTTTCCATTTTATTATTAATTGACATTTTTGATGATAGTTTAAAAAAATCATTAACAAATTTTATTTCTTTTAATTACTCTGAAACATTTAAACAATACTTTAAAATATTTATTCTTTATTCAGTTCTCACGTTTATTTTATTTATATTCTTAAAGTTAATTAATTTAAGAACATTTGATTCATTTAATTTAGCATTAACTATAATTTCTTCTGGAGGTTTTTTACCCGTTAATGATATTAGCAACATAATTAATACTAACATAAAAGAAATAATTTTTTCTTTTTTAATGCTTTTTTCATACTTTAGTTTATTTTTAATTTATAATATTTTTTTCTTAAAAAATAGATCTCTTAATTTTTTTGCTGAAGATATATATTTGTTTTTATATTTTATTATTTTAATAATTATCTTTTTTGTATTTTTTAATTTCAATTATAATTTTTCTTCTATTTTTTTTTCATTAACCAGCAGTATGTCAAGTATTGGATTTTCACTTAAAAATTCACCTACAAACCTATGGTTTGTATTTTTAATTATTGTAGTTGTTGGAGGTTCTTTTTTTTCAACAAGTTCAGGATTGAGACTTTTAAAAATATACTTCCTATTTAGATATTCAATTAATGAATTACTTTCTTATTCAAGACCAAACAATATATACGCAAACAAGTTTAAACTTATTGATTCAAATATTGAACAAAAAGATATAAATAAATATTTCCTTTCCTTAATAATATTTATTCTCTCGTTGTTTAGTATAATTTCTTTACTAACTGTTTTTAATATAAATTTTGAAGATGCATTTAAATTAGGTATTTTGACTATAATGAACACTGTAAATTCATCAATGTACGGTTTGGGTAATTTCAACTTTTTTGAACTTAATGCTTATTCAAAAATAGTATTAATTGTATTTATGATTATTGGCAGAATTGAATTGTTAACTATTTTAATTATTACTAAAAAATTTCTTTTTAAAAGCTAAATTTATATTATATAACATTATTTCATGCGCCCTTAGCTCAGCTGGATAGAGCAACGGTTTTCTAAACCGTGGGTCGGAGGTTCGAATCCTTCAGGGCGCGCCATTTTTACCTATCTATTAAGCTTTTTTTAATATTGATGATAGCCTTTGTTTCTGCTTTACTTGTATTAATTCAAATTCAATTTTGAATTATTTGTTAACAAATAAATAAACAAGAGGAATAAATAATGTTTAAATTAATAAAACAATTGACTTCTTTAGCTACAGTAGTTGCTGTGTTGTTTGCTTTTACAACAGAGTCTATGGCTGCTAAGAAATCAAAAACACTTAAAAACACTCAGAAAAAAGGTTTTGTAAGGTGTGGTGTTTCTCAAGGTCTACCAGGATTTTCTAATGCTGACGCTGCAGGAAATTGGACTGGTGTTGACGTTGACGTATGTAGAGCAGTAGCTGCTGCAGTACTAGGTGATGCGAACAAAGTTAAGTTCACTCCACTAAGTGCTAAAGAAAGATTTACAGCTCTTACTTCTGGTGAGATTGATATCTTATCAAGAAATACTACTTGGACACTTTCTAGAGATGCTGACATAGGTCTAACTTTCGTTGGAGTTAACTTCTACGATGGTCAAGGTTTCATGGTTAGAAAAAATTCAGGATATTCATCTGTGAATGATTTCAAAGATGGAATTTCTGCATGTACTAACCTAGGAACAACTACTGAGCTAAACATGAGAGACTTCTTTAATTCAAAAGGAATTTCTTATGAGCCAGTAACTTTTGAAAAAGCAGACGAAGTTGTTGCAGCATATGATGCTGGAAGATGTGATACTTACACTACAGATAAATCTGGTTTAGCTGCTCAAAGAATTAAATTGAGTGCTCCAGATGACCACATAGTTTTACCTGAAACTATTTCAAAAGAGCCTTTAGGCCCTGTTGTTAGACAAGGTGATTCTGTATGGGAAGATATCGTAAGATGGTCTTTGAACGTAATGATCGAAGCTGAAGAATACGGTGTTAATTCTGCAAATGCAGATTCTATGAAAACTTCTGACAATCCAGCAGTTAAAAGACTAGTTGGAGCAGAAGGTGAATTAGGTGCTGCTTTTGGTTTAGATAACGAGTGGAGTTTAAGAATTATCAAACAAGTTGGTAACTATGGTGAAAGCTATAAGAGAAATATAGCTGACACTGGTATTTTGCCTGACAGAGGTCCAAACGAATTATGGACAAAAGGCGGAATTCTTTACGTACCACCTGCAAGATAATTTTTATCTAATAATCTTTAAAAAGGGCTAGATTTTTCTAGCCCTTTTTTTATAGTACCTCATATTTAATTTATGAATTTTAAGCTAAACAAGATAATCCCACAATTAGCAACATTATTAGCGGTAATTTTAGTTTTTGGTTTTTTAACCTATAACGCACAAGTTAATATGGATAATAGGGGGATTGAGTTTGGTTTTGGTTTTTTAACTCAAGAATCATCCTTTGATGTTCAATTTTCATTAATCGATTATGATGGATCACATTCTTACGCCAGAGCATATTTGGTAGGATTGTTAAATACTCTTTTAGTTGCTTTTATAGGAATTATATTATCAACAGTTCTAGGAGTAATAGTTGGTATAGCTCGTCTTTCACCTAACTATTTAATTGAAAGAACAGCAGCCTGGTATGTAGAATTTTTTAGAAATATTCCTTTACTATTACAGATATTTTTTTGGTATTTTGCTGCTCTTAGAGCATTACCTTTACCTCAAGACACAGAACCAATGTTTGGAGTTTTTTTCTTAACAATTAAAGGTCTATTTGTTCCTAGATTTGTTTGGGAAAATTTAGATATATTTTTTTATTCAATAATTGCAGCAATAATTTCCATTATAGTAATTAGAAACTATGCAAGAAAATTACAAGAAAATGAAGGAAAACAATTACCAGTATTTTATATTTCAATAGGCTTATTTTTAATTTTACCATTATTAACTTTTTTAGTTGGTGGTGTTTCATTGAATTTTTCAATTCCTGAATTGGAACAAATGTCAAATACATCGTTTAAATACAAAGGTGGTCTTGGCATACCGCCTGAACTTATAGCCTTAACTCTTGCTTTAGGTTTATATACAGCAACATTTATCGCTGAATGTGTTAGAGCTGGCATACAAGGAATTAGCAAAGGTCAAAAAGAAGCCGCTGCGTCTATAGGTTTAACACCTAACCAAATATTAAAATTAGTGATTATGCCTCAAGCTTTAAGAATTATAATTCCACCCACTACAAACCAATACTTAAATTTAACAAAAAACTCTTCTCTTGCCGCAGCTATAGCTTATCCAGATCTAGTTTTAATTTTTGCAGGTACAGCGTTAATGCAAACCGGTAGAGCAATTGAAATAGTTTCTATAACAATGCTTACATATTTATCAATAAGTTTGTCAATTTCAGTTTTAATGAATTGGTATAATAAAAAAATAGCAATTAAAGAAAAATAATGAATAAATTAAATTTTTTAAGACCTAATATTGAAAATCTAAATACTTATTTGTATTCAGGTATTTTTTTAATTTCTATTGCTATTCTAGATGTTAGTTTAAGTTCATTTTTCAGTACCAATATTACATCATTTTTACCAAATTTTATTAGCTTCTTATTACCCCTGATATTAGGAACAGTGGGTTTACATTTTATTAGAATTGAATTTTCAGGTATTAAAAATTTAGATTTATTAAATAAAAATATTAATACAAATACATTTAATGCAGTTTTAACTCTTTTAATAATTTTTGCAGTTATAAAATCAATTCCACCATTCCTTAGTTGGTTCATTTTTGATGCAACTATATCGGGAGATACAAAAGAAGCTTGCACAGGAACAGGCGCTTGCTGGACATATATAAAAATTTGGTTAAATAGATTTGTTTATGGAATGTATCCAAATGAACTTCAGTGGAGAATAAATTTATCTTTCATTGCTTTAATTGGATTAGCATTTGTCGGTTTAATTCCTTCAGAAAAAATTAAGAAATTTTTAACTTTGTATTATGTAGTAATTTACCCAATTATAGCTTTTGTATTGATTTACTATTTAATTTCAGGTGGTGCTTTTGGTCTTGAGTGGGTTGAAACTGGAGCTTGGGGTGGTTTATCTTTAACTTTCATAGTTTCCTTTTTCTGCTTAATTTTCTGCTTTCCTGTTGGAATGTTTTTAGCTCTTGGAAGAAGATCTGAATTACCAACTGTTAGATATATTTCAGTAGGATTTATAGAATTTTGGAGAGGTGTACCTTTAATTACAGTTTTAT
Source organism: uncultured Pelagibacteraceae bacterium (assembly GCA_902569415.1). Classification (GTDB taxonomy): domain Bacteria; phylum Pseudomonadota; class Alphaproteobacteria; order Pelagibacterales; family Pelagibacteraceae; genus Pelagibacter. Next base: position 52,844 of record CACFUH010000003.1, on the reverse strand, counting down.
TTATGTCATCTGTAATGTTTCCAATGTTTTTACCGGAAGACTTTTTCATGGACAAATTAGTAAGAGTAATTATTGCTATTTCTTTATTTGAAGCTGCCTATGTGGCAGAAGTTATAAGAGGTGGATTGCAAGCATTACCACGAGGTCAATATGATGCCGCAAAATCATTAGGCATGGGATATTGGAAAATGCATATTTTCGTAATTTTACCACAAGCTCTAAAATTAGTTATACCAGGTATTGCTAATACTTTTTTGGCTCTGGTAAAGGACACGCCATTAATCTTTGTAGTTGGATTATTAGAAATAGTAGGAATGTTAAATTTAGCAAAAACTAATCCCAAATGGCTAGGTTATGCAATGGAAGGTTATGTTTTTGCTGCAATAATTTTCTGGATTATTTGTTATGCAATGAGTAAATATAGCTACAATTTAGAAATTAAATATAAAACAGATAGATAATATGTCCGAACCAATAATTAAAATTGAAGGTATGAATAAATGGTTTGGAGATTTTCAAGTTTTAAAAGATATTAATTTAGCAGTAGAAAAAAATAAAAAAATTGTTGTTTGCGGCCCATCCGGATCAGGTAAATCAACTCTTATAAGGTGTATTAATAGATTGGAAGAACATCAAAAAGGCTCAATAGTTGTTGATGGAACCGAGCTAACAGAAAATACAAAAAATATAGAGGCTATTAGAGCTGAAGTTGGAATGGTGTTCCAACAATTTAATTTATTCCCGCATTTATCTATTTTAGATAATTGTACATTAGCTCCAATATGGGTAAAAAAAATGCCAAAAAAAGATGCAGAAGATTTAGCAATGAAGCAATTGGAACAAGTTCAAATAGTAGATCAAGCTCAAAAATTTCCTGGACAATTATCTGGTGGACAGCAACAAAGATGTGCAATTGCTAGAGCTTTATGCATGGAACCAAAAATTATGCTATTTGACGAACCAACTTCAGCTTTAGATCCAGAAATGATCAAAGAAGTTCTTGATGCTATGGTAAATTTGGCAAAAGCAGGAATGACAATGATTGTTGTTACTCATGAAATGGGCTTTGCAAAAGAAGTAGCAGATGAGGTAATTTTTATGGATGAGGGTATGATTGTTGAAAAAGCTGAAACTAAGGAGTTTTTTGCTAACCCTAAAAGTGATAGAACTAAACTATTTTTAAGTCAAATTCTTTAATCTATATAGACTATAATGCATATAAATAGCGATTTAAGTACTTGACAGGTATTTGATATACTTAATTTTCCCCCAAAAAAAATAAATTTTCTTATTGCATGAACTATAAAAAATTAGTTGAATTGAACTTATAAAAAATATTTAAGAGGGGTCTTAATGGAAGAAAATTTCAATAAACATTTGGGTAATAAATTAAAACTAAGAAGATTAGCGCTAGGTTTAACACAAACTAAAGTAGCAAAAGCGATTAACGTAACTTTCCAACAAATACAAAAATATGAAAAAGGTACAAATGGAGTAAGTTCTATAAGATTGTTACAACTATCAAACTATCTTAAAGTACCAATAAATTATTTTTTTGAAGATTTTTCTGAGTATCTTATTAACATTGAAAAATCTAAAGAAGGTCATATGAATGTTAATTATAATTTTCTCGTAAAGTTATACTCTGAACTTTCTAGTGAACAAAAAGTAAAATTTGGAAAAACTTTAGAAGTATCATCTATATCTATTTCAAAAGTTGTTTAATCTTTGGCTCCTCGGGCAGGACTCGAACCTGCGACCAATTGATTAACAGTCAACTGCTCTACCAACTGAGCTACCGAGGAATGTAAAAATCTCAACTTACTTTTTTTCAAAATTAAAACAAGATTTATTTTGGAGGCCACGCCCAGAATCGAACTGGGATACAAGGATTTGCAATCCTCTGCGTAACCATTCCGCCACGTGGCCATTTAATTTCATATTAAATTAATTTGATCGTATTTGTATATAAAATATTTGCATTTAGTCTATCAAATAAATTACTAAAATTATTGTTAAATCATATTATTAAATTATAAACTTAAAATACCATGAGTTTAGATAAATATATACATTCAGACGTCGAGGATAAAATATATACATATTGGGAGAAGAATAATTTATTCAAACCTAAAAAAAATAAGAAGAAATTCTCAATTGTTATACCACCACCCAATGTTACTGGAAGTTTACACATGGGTCATGCCCTAAATAATTCAATACAAGATTTGTTAACCAGATATTATAGAATGAATAATTATGAAACTTTGTGGCAACCAGGAACTGATCATGCCGGAATAGCCACTCAAGCATTAGTAGAGAAAAAGTTAAATTCTGAGAATATTAAAAAGAATGTTTTAGGAAGAGAAAAGTTTATTGAAAAAGTATGGGAATGGAAAAATCAATACGGTGACATAATTATTAATCAGCTTAAAAAATTAGGATGTTCATGTGACTGGTCAAGAAATGCTTTTACAATGGATGAAAATTTGTCAAAAGCAGTAATTAAAGTTTTCGTGGATCTTCATAAAAAAAAATTAATTTATAAAGCTGAAAAATTAGTAAATTGGGACACAGTTTTAAAAACTGCAATATCTGATTTAGAGGTCGATCAAAGGGAAGTTAATTCTAAAATTTATTATATTAGATATCCAATTGACGGTACAAGTGAATATATAACCATAGCAACTACTAGACCTGAAACTATGCTTGGAGATACAGCTGTTGCTGTAAATCCTAAAGACAAAAGATATAAAAAGTATGTTAATAAAATTGTCACAATTCCAATTGTTGGTAGAAAAGTTAAAATCATCGAAGATGATTATGCAGATCCAGAACAAGGAACTGGAGCATTAAAAATTACACCCGCTCATGACTTTAATGATTATGATGTTGGTAAAAGAAATAAATTAGAAATTATTAATATTTTTACTGAAGATGGAAAAGTTAATAATAATGCAATTTTATCATACGTAGGTTTAGATAGATTTGAAGCTAGAAAAAAAATATTAAATGAACTTAAAGAAAAAGATTATTTTGTTAAGGAAGAAAATATTAAAAACAAAGTTCCATATGGAGATAGATCAAATTCTATAATTGAACCTTTTTTAACAGAACAATGGTTTGCAGATGCAAAGAAATTATCCATCAAAGCAAAAAAAATAGTTAAAAATAAAAAGACAAACTTTTTTCCTGAGAACTGGTCAAAAACTTATTTTCAATGGATGAACAATATTGAACCATGGTGCATCTCTAGACAATTATGGTGGGGCCACCAAATACCAGCATGGTATGGACCAGATAAAAAAATTTTTGTTGAGCTAAACGAAAATGATGCAAAAAAATCAGCAAAAAAATATTACAAAAAAGATGTTAAACTTGTAAGAGATAATGATGTACTTGATACATGGTTTTCATCTGGTCTTTGGCCTTTTGCAACACTTGGTTGGCCAAACAAAAATGAATATTTAAAAAAGTTTTATCCAACAACAGTTCTTGTAACAGGATTTGATATAATTTTCTTTTGGGTAGCTAGAATGATGATGTTTGGTATGGAATTTTTAAATAAAGAACCATTTAAAGATATTTATGTTCATGCTTTAGTTCGTGATGAAAAGGGGCAGAAGATGTCCAAGTCAAAAGGTAATGTAATAGATCCACTTGATTTAATTCAAAAATATAGTGCGGACGCTTTAAGATTTACTTTGTTATCTATGGCTTCACCTGGTACTGATGTTAAACTTTCTGAAGATAGGGTTAAAGGATATAGGAATTTTTTAAATAAACTATGGAATGCAAATAATTTTTTAATACAAAACAAATGTAATTTAAAAAATGCAAAAAAACTTCCAAAATTAAAAGTTAATATCAATAAATGGATATATTTTGAGCTTTTAGAAACATCTAATTTAATAAAGAAAAATATAGAGGATTATAGATTTGATGAAGCAGCTAAGAACGCTTATCATTTTGCATGGCATAAATATTGTGATTGGTACTTAGAATTGTCAAAAACAATTCTTTTTTCAGACAATTTAAAAGCTAAAAATGAAGTTAAAGAGGTTTCTGCTTTTGTATTTAGACAAATACTTATTATGCTTCATCCATTTATACCTTTTGTTACTGAGAAAATATGGCTAACAAATAAATTTGATAACAAAAATAAGAATTTTTTAATGCTATCTAACTGGATCTCAGATAAATCTAAAAAAGATAGTGATCACAAACAAGTTCAGCAGATAATAGATATTATTTCTGAGATAAGATCTTTTAAAAATGAACTTAACGTAAGCCCTGGCTCATTTATTGATATATCTATAAATTCTATTAAAAAAAATAATCAAAATTTTATGATTAATAATGAAATTATTATTAAAAAATTAGGAAGAATTAATAATTTCTTTAAAAAGGATCAAAATAAACCTGCTGCATCATTAATAATATCTGGAGACCTATTTAAAATTTATTTTGATGAAAATGTTGATTTAAACGCTATTAAAGAAAATTTATTGAAAAGACAAAACAAATACCAAGAAGAAATGGATAAAATCTCTCAAAGACTAAGCAATAAAGGCTTTGTTCAAAGAGCACCAAAAGATATTGTTCAGCAAGAAAAAACTAATTATAGTAATTTAAAGAATGATATTAAAAAAATTTCTTTAACTATTGAAAGCCTTTAATGAAAAAGTTTAATAAAAAAAAGCTACCTAGTAGACATACTTCTTTAGGACCTGATAAAGCTCCTCAAAGATCATTCTATTATGCCATGAACTTAACTGAAAAAGATGTTGCAAAACCATTTGTTGGTGTTGTTTCAACTTGGAATGAGGCAGCTCCTTGTAATATTGCTTTAATGAGGCAAGCTCAGTCAGTTAAAAAGGGCGTACAATCTGCAGGTGGTACTCCAAGAGAATTTTGTACAATTACAGTAACTGACGGTATTGCAATGGGTCACGAAGGAATGAAATCTTCATTAATTTCAAGAGATGTAATTGCAGATTCAACTGAATTAACAGTTAGAGGACATTGTTACGATGCATTAGTTGGTGTTGCTGGTTGTGATAAATCTTTACCAGGATTAATGATGGCAATGGTAAGGTTAAATGTTCCAAGTGTTTTTATATACGGAGGATCAATTTTACCAGGAAGATTAAATGGTAAAGATATAACCGTTGTAGATGTTTTTGAAGGAGTTGGAAAGTATTCTTCAGGAAAAATATCAGAACACGCACTAAGAAAAATAGAATTAAAAGCATGTCCAACTGCTGGTGCTTGTGGTGGTCAGTTTACTGCTAATACAATGGCATGTGTATCAGAAGCGATGGGATTAGCTTTACCTTATTCTGCTGGAACCCCAGCTCCATTTAATAGAAGAGATAAATACGCTTTAGCTAGTGGAAAAGCTGTAATGAATTTATTAGCAAAAAATATAAGACCAAGAGATATTGTAACAAAAAAAGCTTTAGAAAATGCTGCAACAATTGTTGCTGCAACAGGAGGATCAACAAATGCTGCTTTACACTTACCAGCTATTGCAAATGAAATTGGTATTAAATTTGATTTAATGGATGTTGCTAAAATATTTAAAAGAACTCCTTATCTTGCAGATTTAAAACCTGGTGGAAAATATGTTGCAAAAGATATGTGGAAAGCAGGTGGAGTTCCTATGTTGCTTAAAACTCTTATGGATGGTGGATATATTCACGGTAATTGCATGACGGTTACAGGCAAAACTATGAAAGAGAATTTAAAGAACGTTAAGTTTAATTCTAAGCAAAAAGTTATGAGAAAATACAATAATCCTTTATCTAAAGATGGAGGCGTTGTTGGAATGAAAGGAAACTTAGCTCCAGAAGGTGCAATTGTTAAAGTTGCTGGTTTAAAAAGGTTGCAATTTACTGGAAGAGCAAGATGTTTTGATACTGAAGAAGCAGCTTACAAAGCTGTTAAAAATAGAAAATATAAAGACGGTGATATTATAATTATTAGATACGAAGGACCAAAAGGTGGACCTGGTATGAGGGAAATGCTTCAAACAACAGGAGCAATTTATGGTCAAGGTAAAGGAGAAAAAGTTGCACTTATAACAGATGGAAGATTTTCTGGGGCTACAAGAGGTTTTTGTATTGGACATGTTGGACCTGAAGCATCTGTAGGTGGACCAATAGCTTTACTAAGAAACGGAGATATAATTGATTTAGATGCGAAGAAGGGGACAATTAATGTTCGTTTAACTAAAAAAGAATTAGCTAAAAGAAGAAAGAAATGGAAACCAAAGAAAATTAACTTTGGAAATGGAACACTTTGGAAATATGCGCAAACGGTCGGACCAGCTTATTTAGGTGCTCCAACTCATCCTGGTGGTAAAAACGAAGTAAAAACTTACGCAGATATTTAATGAAAATAAGACCTGTAATTCTTTGCGGGGGTGCTGGAACAAGACTTTGGCCTAAGCAAAAAAAACATCAAGCAAAGCAATTTATAAACTTTGGTAACTGGACTTTGTTAGGCAAAACTCTGGAGAGAGTAAAAGCATCTATATTTGATGCTCCAATTATAAGCACAAATGCAAAATATTTAAGACAAGTTAAACAACACTTAAAGAAACACAAAATAAGAAAATATAAAATAGTTTTAGAACCAGCAAAAAGAAATACAGCTCCTGCTATATTAAGTACTGCATTAATTAAAGATATTCCAAACGAACAACCTTTAATGTTTTTGGCTGCTGATCATTTGATAGAGAAGGTTGGATTATTTAATAAAGCTATCAAAAAAAATCAAAAGAAACTCACTCAAAATAATATCTTTATATTTGGGATTAAACCCACAATGCCTTCAAGTGAATTTGGTTATTTTTTAACAAAAAATACCAAAGTAACTAGATTTATAGAAAAACCAAAAGAGGCTAAAGCTAAACAAATAATAAGTAAAAAGGGTTATTGGAATTCTGGAATGTTTTATTTGAGAAAAGACTCAATAATTAATAATTTCAAGAAATACCAACCAAATATTTACCGAAACTGTAATAAAGCTATAACAAAAGCAAAATATAAAAGTAATGTGTATTATTTAAACAAACAAGCATTTACTAAAGCAACAGCTAAGTCTTTCGACTATGCAATATTAGAAAAAACTAAAGATATAAACGCTATAAAATTAGATATTCCTTGGTCTGATTTAGGATCTTGGAAAGAAATCTGTAAAATGTATGGAAGAAATAAAAGACAATACTTTAAAAAGAAAAATGTATTCCACAGACCTTGGGGTAGTTATGTTAATTTATTTAATGGTAAGGAATTCTTAATTAAAGAATTATACGTAAAACCTAAAGGTATATTAAGTCTTCAGAAACATCATCATAGAGCTGAACACTGGGTAGTTACTCATGGTAAACCTAAAATTACTTTAAATAAGAAATATTTTACAATGAAACCTGATGAAACTATCTTTATTCCATTAGGAGCAATCCATAGAATAGAAAATCCCTACAAAAAACCAGTGAAAATTATTGAAGCACAAGTTGGATCTATACTAAAAGAAACGGATATCGTCAGATATCAAGATGTTTATGGAAGAGTAAAATAATTATTTTACAAGAAAATTCACTTTTTTATTTGATAGATTTAAATGAATTTTTTTATATGAACCAAAATTATCTCCATCAATTTGAACTGGTATCAAATCATTTCCATCAATAGTAATGTTTTGTGAATAAGTAGTAATAACATTTTTGTTTTTACTTAAATCACCATTAAGAATTATTAAGAATATAGAATATAATAAACTGATCCTAGTCAAATCCTTAAAAATATAGGTGACTAATTTATCTTCAAAAATATTTGTTTTATTTATTTTATGATGTCCGGCGTAATATTTGGTATTTGAAGATAATATCCAGTCTGCTTGATAAAATTGCCCATCAAAAGTTACATTTAATTTTTTATTATTCATAAATAAGAAATATTGAAAACCTTTGATGCCGAAAATAATTTTACCAAGAATTTTTTTAATTTTTGAATTAATTGAATGAACAATTTTTGCATCCCATCCTATACCAGCCATTAAAAAGAAATAATTCTCATTAATTTTTACAAGATTAGAGGATTTATAATTATTAGAAACCAACACATTTACTATATCATCAACTTTTTTATTCATTGATAATTCAGCTTGAAGTAGATTTGCAGTGCCAGCAGGAATATAACCTATAGCAAAATCGTCTTTAAAATTAAAATCATTGTTAATTAATTCATTAATTGCAAAAGAAACTGAACCATCTCCACCAGCTACTATTAGTCGATCATAATTTTTTTTATTAAAATCTTTAAAAATTTTCTTAGCTTGACTTATTGTATTGGTCTCAAAGTAGTCTACAGAATTGTTTTTTTTTAATTTAGATAAAACTTTATTTATGAACTTTGATTTTCTTCCAGCAGAAGAGTTCAAATTGTAAATTAAACAATACAACATAATTAATCCTTAAAAAATTTTTAACAAATTTGTAACATTAAAATGAAATAAGAATTACATGATTCGTGTTACAGTTGTGTTAAAAAAAGGTTTTTTAAATGCCTAATATACTTAAATACAAAAGTATATTTATTTCTGACGTGCATTTAGGTACCAAGGGATGTCAGGCAAATAAACTTTTAGAGTTTTTTAAAAACTCAAGATCTGAAAATCTTTATCTTGTAGGAGATATTATAGATATTTGGGAAATGCAAAAAAAATTCTATTGGCCACAGGAACACAATGATGTAATTCAAAAAATTTTAAGAAAAGCAAGACATGGTACTAAAGTCTTTTACATTATGGGTAATCATGACGAAATGTTAAGAAAATTTATTCCAATGCATTTTGGTGACATTCATATGGTTAATAGAGTAATTCATGAAACAAATGCTGGAAAAAAATATGTTGTTGTCCATGGTGATGCTTGGGATGGTGTTATGAAACATGCTAAATGGTTATCTAAACTTGGATCAATAGCCTATAATTTATTATTAAAATTGAATGTAATAATTAATTTTTTTAGAAGGTTGAGAGGAAAAGAATATTGGTCTCTTGCAAAATTTTTAAAGTATAAAGTCAAAAACGCAGTCAAATATATTGGTGAATACGAAAAGACAGTCTCAGATTATGCAAAAAGAAAGAAATTTGATGGAATTATTTGTGGCCACATCCATCATGCCGAGGATAGAGATTTTAATGGGGTTAATTATTTAAATTGTGGAGACTGGGTTGAATCTTGCACTGCATTAGCCGAAAATTATGATGGTAGTTTTGAAATATTATATTGGGACAAAATAAGAGAACAATATTTAGATAATAAAGAAATAATTAAACCAATTAAAACCGAAGAATTAAAAAAAGCTTCATAGTTAATGAAAATTTTAATAGCGACAGATGCATATTTTCCACAAGTAAATGGTGTCGTAAGAACCTTACATGAAACAGGCAATGTATTAAAAGAACAAGGTCATATTATAGAATATATTACACCACATTTATTTTTAACTTTTCCGATGCCGAAATATAACGAAATTAGGTTGTCTATAAATGTATGGCCAAGAGTTGGTAGTTTAATAAAGAAAATAAAACCTGATGCAATACATATTGCTACCGAAGGTCCTATAGGGACGATGGCAAGAAGATATTGTTTAAAAAATAATCTAAAGTTTACTACGAGTTTCCATACAAGATTTGATAAATATCTAAAACTTTACTTTCCTATTATACCAGCAAAATGGGCTGAAAAATTCTTAGCAAACTTTCATAACAAGGCCGAGAGAATTTTAGTAACAACAGAATCCATGAGAAAAGAATTAATCGATATAGGTATAGATAATAATAAAATGATTACTTGGACCAGAGGGGGAAATCATGGAGCCTTTAAGAAACCTAAAAAAATTGAATTACATCACAAAAGACCAATTTGGATTTATGTTGGAAGAGTTGCAGTTGAAAAAAACATAAGAGCTTTCTTAGAATGTGATTTAGAAGGTACAAAAATAATAATAGGAAAAGGACCCGATTTAAAAAAATTAAAAGAAGAATTCCCTAAAGATATTTTTTTAGGAGAAAAAACAAATGGTGCACTTGCATCATATTTTGCATCTTCTGATGTTTTTGTATTCCCTAGTAAAACAGATACATTTGGAATTGTAGTTACTGAGGCTTTAAATTGTGGTACTCCTGTAGCTGCTTATCCTGTTCCAGGTCCTAAAGATATATTTGAAGGATCCAAAATAAATTGTTTAGATAATGATCTTAAAGTTTCAGCCCATAAAGCTTTGAAAGTTGATCGAAATGATTGTCTTGAATTTGCAAAAAAATTTACTTGGGAAGAAACAGCAAAAATATTTTTTAATAATATTTCACCAAATCATTAGTAAACTTTTATTAATTTATTTGCATTAAAAAGAGTAATGATGCAAAATTAACTTATCTAAATTTATGGAATATTTCATCATTCTACTTATAGTTGTTATAGTTTATCTCCTATATTTACTTAATCAAAAAAAAAACAAATCAATAAATACCGCTACAATAATTAATAAAAGAGAAGAAAAAACTAAAAGAGTAATTATTGATGAACTTGAGGATCAGTTTTTTGCATTAAATAAATTTAACATAATTAAATATGCCAATCCAAGTGCATTAAAAAGATTTGGAAGTAGTTTAATTGATAAAAACATTTCTTCTGTAATTCGAAAACCAGAATTAATAGAAAATATTGAAAAAGCTATAATTGAAAATAAAACAAAAAATATTGATGTTGAAATAGACTTGCCATCATATCAATTTTATAAGATTTATATCATCCCTGGCCCAACTCATTTATTTACTGAACCAGATTCTGTTGTGTTATTTTTTAAAGATTTTACTGAAATTACAAAAGCACAAAAATTTAAAACTGATTTTGTAGCCAATGTAAGCCATGAATTAAGAACACCTTTAATGGCAATCAAAGGATCTTTAGAAACTATTGAAGGTCCAGCGTCTGATGATGAAAAGGCTAAAAAAAAATTTATGAAAATAATCATTGATCAATCAAATAGAATGGAAAATTTAGTTAATGATCTTTTAATACTCACAAGAATTGAATTAGAAGAACATATAAGGCCAAGCACTTTAGTTGATATAAATGATCTTTTCAAAACAATCATCAGTAATTTTGAGATTATTTTAAAAAAAAAGAAATTAAACATTAATTTATCTCTCGCAAATCCAACAATTGTTATTGGAGATAAAAAAAAATTACAAACTGTTTTTTCTAATCTTTTAGATAATGCAATTAAGTATTCAAATGAAAACAAGTCTATTTTTATATCAAGCAATATTAGCGATGGTAAATTGTTAGAAAAAAATTTTATGATCAGTGTTAAAGACGAAGGTGTTGGCATTCCTCAAAGATTTATTTCTAGAATTACAGAAAGATTTTTTAGAGTAGATCTTGAACAAAGTAATAAGGTTGGTGGAACTGGTTTAGGATTAGCTATTGTTAAACATATAGTTACTCAACATCGTGGACACTATGAGATTCTAAGTGAGGAAAACCAAGGAACTGAAATTCAAATTTATTTGCCAGCGAAAACTTAAATTTAAAAGTATTATATTATAATAGTTTTAGAAGGTTTTTTTAACAATTCTTTACTTGATTAATGTTAATATTTTAATTAATTTTTTATATGGTTAAAATATTCAAAAATATTTTGATTTTTGCTTTTTTGTTAAGCTCTATAACAACAAGTGTTTTTTCTAAAGATATCACAACATTATTAAGAAATCAGCAACTTACAGTTTTTGATATTGGAATTTTTAGATTAGAAGCAGATTTAAAAACTTCATATCCTTCTATAAAAGATCATTTAGAAGTTACTGAAGCTGAATTTTATACAGACGTAGTTACCTCGTATTCTAAAAATTCAATTGATTTAATTGTTTCTGTTCCTATGAATAAAAATCTCAAGAAGGAAAATTATTTTTCAGATTCTTTTAGATGTAGGAATATTTTTAATTCTGTAAGAGATTTTTTATTGAGGAATGAGAATTTGAGTAATTATAGATATACTATGGCTACAAGTTATTTAACCTCTATATTTTCAACCCCAAGCTCATGGCCTAGCTGGAGATATGATGAAGAAATTAGAGAAGAATTAGTAAACTTAGTAAAACTAGAAATAACTTTACGTCCAAGCAATGAACTCGCTCTTAATGAACAGGTAAACCCTGTTTCATGTATTGGTGGCCTAGAAACTGATATTGATCAGATAAATATATCAAAAAAATACAACTAAAAAGTTACCTTTTTAACAAAAGTGTAACAATTCTGTAATATTAAAGATTCAATAAATTTATACGAGTCAGTCATCTTTTAATTAATAAATAACGAAAGGATTAAAGATAATGAAAAAACTAACTATAGTAATTGCTTCTTTAGTTGCACTTTCAATTGCAACTGTTGCTCAAGCAAGAGATCAAATTAAGATAGTTGGTTCTTCTACGGTATTCCCTTATGCAACAGTTGTTGCTGAAAGATTTGGTGGTACAGGTTTTAAAACTCCTGTAATCGAGTCTACTGGTACTGGTGGTGGAGCTAAACTATTCTGTGCTGGTGTAGGTGAACAACATCCAGATATTACAAACGCATCAAGAGCTATGAAAGATAAAGAAAAAGCTCTATGTAAGAAAAATGGTGTAAATGAAATCGTTGAGATCGTAATTGGTAACGATGGTATTACATTAGCTTACAGCAAAGATGCAAAACCAGTAAACTTTACTAAAGAACATTTGTATTTAGCACTAGCTGCTCATACAGTTGTTGATGGTAAATTAGTTCCAAATATTTATAAAACTTGGGACCAAATTGACTCTAGTTTACCAAAACAAAAAATTTCAGTGATGATCCCACCAGGAACATCAGGAACTAGAGATGCTTGGAATTCTTTAGTAATGAAAAAAGGTATGACTAAAGAAGCTAAAGCTCTTTATAAAGCTGGTTTTGAAGCTGGAAATAAAAAATACAAAAAACCTCAAAAACTTTACAGAGAAGATGGTGCTGCTATTGAAGTTGGAGAAAATGATAGTTTAATCATCCAAAAGTTAACTCAAGATAAAGATATGTTTGGTTTCTTTGGTTTCAGTTATTTCTTAGCTGCAAAAGATAAATTACAAGCAGCAAGTATTGATGGTGGACAACCATCATTGAAGTCTATTCAAGACTACAGTTATGCTGTTGCTAGACCTTTATTCTTCTACGTGAAAAAAGCTCACGTTGGAGTAATTCCAGGCTTACATGAGTTTGTGAAAGAATTCACAACAAAGAAAGCTATTGGAAAAGGTGGTTACCTAGCAGACATTGGTTTAGTGCCATTAGACTCTAAGTTGTATAAAACAACTAGAACTAATGCTACCAAACTAGTTGCTATGGGTAATTAATTATTCATCAGTTAACAAATGATTAAAAAGGGGGTCTTTTTAGACCCCTTTTTTTTAAAATAAGAGTAAAGTCCTCAATAAAGGAGATTCTTTGAACTTAATATTGTTTACATTTATTGTTCTTCTAGGTTTCACAAGTTATTATTTTGGACGTAAAAAAGCATACACAATTCAATCTACCAAAAAAAGATTAACTGCATTACCTCAATTTTATGGTTATTATCTTGCGATCTGGTGTGCAATACCAGCCTTTATAATTTTTTCTTTATGGGCAATTTTTGAGCCCACAATTGTAAAACTATTAGTTTTAAGTGATTATTCAAATCAAGGTTATCTTGATGATGAATTAAATTTAATATACGAAAAAACAAAAGCATTGTCTCGAGGTCAATTCACTGGAGAAATTACACCTTTTATTGAAGCTTCAGCTGAAAAATATTTAAGTCTTCGATCAATAGCTCAAAGTTCAAAAGTTGTTATAGTATTATCTGCAATTATTGCCTCTGTTGCTTATGCGTATAAAAGAATTTCATCTAATTCTAGAACAAGAGAACCAGTTGAAAAATTTTTGAACGCAGTTTTATTTACAGCTTCATTAGCCGCAATATTAACTACTGTTGGAATAGTTTTCTCACTTATATTTCAAACTATAGATTTTTTTAAAGTAATTCCATTATTTGATTTTGTCTTTGGAACTCACTGGTATCCAGCAAAAGCTTTTGTTAGAGATTCTTCTGAGGCTTTAGATCCGTCAATGTATTCTGATACTTTTGGAGCGGTCCCTATTTTTGCAGGCACATTTTTTATTGCATTTATTGCTATGTGCGTTGCTATCCCAATTGGATTAATGAGTGGAATTTATTTAGCTGAATATGCATCATATAAAGTTAGACAATACGCAAAACCTTTAATTGAAATTTTAGCTGGTATACCAACAGTTGTTTATGGTTTTTTTGCTGCCCTAACTGTTGGCCCATTTTTAAAAGAATTAGGAACCTCTATGGGTCTTGAAGTTTCAGCTGAAAGTGCTTTAGCAGCAGGAGGGGTAATGGGCATTATGATCATACCATTTATTTCAAGTTTAAGCGACGATGTAATTACAAGTGTACCTCAAAGTTTAAGAGATGGAAGTTATGCTATGGGAGCAACTAAATCAGAAACAATCAAGAGAGTTATTTTTCCTGCAGCATTGCCGGGGATAGTTGGATCTATTTTACTTGGTGTTTCAAGAGCTATTGGAGAAACAATGATAGTTGTTATGGCCTCTGGTTTAGCTGCTAATTTAACTTTAAATCCATTAGAATCTACTTCAACAATTACAGCTCAAATTGTAGTTATTCTAATTGGTGACCAAGCTTTTGGTGACCCAAAAACGCAAGCTGCTTTTGCTTTAGGTATGTCATTATTTTTAGTAACGCTTTGTTTAAATATTGTGGCCTTAAGAGTAGTTAAAAAATATAGAGAGAAATATGAATAAAAATAAAGAACAATTATTAAATAAAAGATACAAGGCTGAGCAGAGATTTCGCTTATACGGTCAAAGTGCAATTTTTATGGCACTTTTATTTTTAACAATCTTTATTTTCAAAATTTTTTCAACTGGCTATTCAGCTTTTCAAAAAACTTGGCTAATTGTTCCAGTAAATTTTGATGCTGAATTAATGATGTTAGATGAAAATCCAACAAAACAAGATATCGAAGATGCGGACTATTACGAAATAGCACTTCAATCAATGTGGAATTTAGACCCTAACGCTAATGAGGATCAACAAAATCAATTAAAAAGAATGGTTTCTTATTTCTTTGAAAGAGAGATAAAACAAGAATTATTAAAAGATCCAAATTTATTAGGAAAAACCAAAGAAGTTTACCTAACTGCATCTGATGACTTAGATCAAGTTTTTAAAGGTAATTATCCAAGAGATTTACCTGAAGACCAAAGAAGAGTAAGCGATTATCAACTAAAAATTTTTGATCAACTTGTTGCAAATGGTAATGTTGAAAGTAAATTTAATATTAGCTTTTTTACAAATGCTGACTCAAGAGAAGCAGAACTAGCTGGAATAGCAAGTTCATTTATGGGCTCAATTTTTTCTATACTTGTTTGTTTAATGATAGCTTTTCCTGTAGCGGTTCTAGCAGCAATCTATCTTGAAGAATTTGCCCCTAAAAATAGATTCACTGATTTTATTGAAGTAAATATAAATAACTTAGCAGCAGTTCCATCTATAGTTTTTGGTCTATTAGGGTTAGGCGTTTTATTAGCTATATTTCAACTACCAAGGTCTACCCCATTGGTTGGAGGTATCACTTTGTCCTTAATGACTTTACCAACAATAATTATAGCTGCTAGAGCATCTTTAAAAGCGGTTCCACCAAGTATAAGAGAGGCAGCACTTGCTATGGGAGCAAGTCGAATGCAAACCACAATGCATCATACAGTTCCTCTTTCTATGCCTGGTACGTTATCAGGAACAATAATTGGTTTAGCTCAAGCTTTAGGAGAAACTGCACCCCTAATTTTAATTGGAATGGTTGCTTTTGTTAACACGATACCTGGATCACCTATGGATCCTGCTGCAAGTTTACCAGTTCAAATTTATATTTGGGCTGAAAGTGCTGAAAGGGGATTTGTAGAAAAAGTTTCAGCATGTATAATGGTCTTACTTGGCTTTTTAATAATAATGAATTTATTTGCCCAAATAATAAGACATAAGTTTGAGAAAAAATGGAGTTAAAATGATAAAGATTAAAGCAAAAGATGTTGATGTTTTTTACGGAAAAAAACAAGCACTCTTTAATATAAGTTTAGATATTGAGGAAAATCAAGTAACGGCATTAATTGGTCCATCTGGTTGTGGTAAATCAACTTTCCTAAGATGTCTTAATAGAATGAATGATGTAATTGATATCTGTAGTGTTAAAGGAGAAATTTTAATTAATGACTTTAATATCAATGATAAAAGCTGTGATGTAGTAAGACTAAGAGAAAAAATTGGTATGGTTTTTCAAAAACCTAATCCTTTCCCAAAAACTTTATATGAAAATGTATCTTACGGTCCAACAATTCATGGTATAGCTCAATCAAAACAAGAAATGGATGAAATTGTTGAAACTAGCTTAAAAAAAGCTGCACTATGGGAAGAGGTAAAAGATAGGTTGCATGAACCTGGAACTGGATTATCTGGAGGGCAACAACAAAGACTTTGTATTGCTAGAGCAATTTCTGTAAGACCTGAAGTTATATTAATGGATGAGCCTTGTTCAGCATTAGATCCTATAGCAACAGCACAAATTGAAGAATTGATTGATGAATTAAAAAAAGAGCACACAATAATAATTGTAACTCATTCTATGGCTCAAGCGGCACGTGTATCTCAAAATACAGGTTTTTTTCATTTAGGACAATTGATAGAACATGGATCTACTGATAAAATATTTAAGAATCCTGATAATAAAAAAACCCAGGACTATATAACCGGGAGGTTTGGATAATGTCTGAAGCACCACATACAGTTAAATCTTACGAAGAAGAACTAAAAAATCTCAATGCTAATATCATTAAAATGGGAAGTGCTTGTGAGGAAGCTTTGGGTAAAGCAATTCAAGCCATTACAACAAGAAATAGCGATATTGCAGAAGCTGTAATTAAAGAAGATGAAAAAATAGATAAATATGAAACTTTGATTGAACAACAAGTTGTAAATTTAATTGCTTTGAGACAACCTATGGCAATTGATTTAAGAGAGACAGTAACGGCTTTGAAAATGTCTTCAGATTTAGAAAGAATAGGCGATTTAGCAAAAAATATATCCAAGAGAACACTTTTGCTTAATGAAAATCTTCCAAAGAACTTGGTAGATTCATTAAATAGAGTATCTACCAATGTTCAAAAACAATTAAAATCAACATTAGACGCTTATCTAGAAAGATCTGCGCCAATGGCAATAAATGTTTGGGAAGGTGATGAGCAAATAGATGATCTAACAAATCTTTGTATGCAAGAAGTTATAAAATATCTTAAAGAAAATGAAAAAAATTTAGAGGATGGAACTCACTTGTTGTTTGTGACCAAAAACGTTGAGCGTATTGGTGATCATACTACGAATGTTGCAGAACAAATTTATTTTTTAGTTAAAGGTGAGTATTTAGAAGGCGACAGACCTAAGGGCACCGAGCCAATTGTAACCGGAGAAAAATGATCTATGTCAGCCCATGTTTTCATAGCTGAAGATGAAGCATCAATTGTTGCTTTGTTAAAGTACAATCTTGAAAAAGAAGGTTATAAAGTTAGTCATTCAGAAAATGGAGAAGATGCTCTTAAACAAATAAAATTAAAACAGCCAGATTTAATATTAATGGATTGGATGTTACCTGAATTATCTGGTGTTGAAATTTGTAAAAATTTAAAAAAAAATAATAAGTTTAATGATATTCCTGTCATTATGTTAACTGCAAAAGGGGAGGAAGAAGACAAATTAAAAGCATTTGATACTGGTGCAGATGATTATGTAACTAAACCTTTTAGTCAAAAAGAATTGAATGCTAGAATTAAATCTTTATTGAGAAGATCTAAGCCTCAATCATCATCAGACATTGTAGAATTTACTGATTTAAAAATAGATCGGATTACAAAAAGAGTTTATAGAAAAGATAAAGAAATTACTTTAGGTCCAACTGAATTTAAATTATTAGATTTTTTTATCAAAAATCCAAAAAGAGTTTATTCAAGAGAACAACTCCTAAATAATGTTTGGGGGGAAGATATATATGTTGAGTCTAGAACAGTAGATGTCCATATAAGAAGATTAAGACAAGCAATTAACATACAAAATACAAAACCTTTAATTAGAACAGTGAGATCAGCTGGTTATTCTTTAGAATCTTGAAGATCTTTGGGCCTTATAAATTCTTTTAATACTCCTTTTTTCTCAACTTCATTCCAGGATTTAATATCAAACTCAATTTCTGCAAATGATGCTGTTGGGAATTTATAATTCATTAGTTTAAAATTATTCGTATTATGATTTTTTGTAAGATTTCGTACTAAATTTTTTACTGATGGTTCATGGTTTATAACCAAAATTGACTTATATTCACTTGGTATTTCTTTAATTTTTTTTATAATTATATTCTCATCAACTAAATATAAATCTTTTGAAAAATTAACTTTTTTTGGTTTAGTAATTTTCTTAGATAAAATTTGAAAAGTTTTTTTTGTTCTTTTTGATGACGAAATTAATGCATAATCAAATTTAAATTTTTTTTTAACAAAAAATTCACAAATCATTTTTGCATTTTTCTTGCCTCTTTTACTAAGTGGTCTATCAAAATCATTAATACTTGAATCATCCCAACTAGATTTTGCGTGTCTCATGACGTATAATTGATGCATAAAATCTAAATATATGACTGCTTTAAAAAAACAACATAAAGAAGAGCTGAAATCTAAATATCTAAATAGAGAGCTTTCTTGGTTAAAATTCAACGATAGAGTACTTCTAGAAGCGCAAAATATTGAAAATCCTCTTTATGAAAGAGTAAAGTTTTTATCAATTGCTGGTTCTAATCTAGATGAATTTTTTATGGTCCGAGTTGCTGGATTATATAGTCAAATAAAACAAGAAGTTGACTCATTAAGTTCTGATGGTTTGACACCTGATGAACAAATGGATGAGGTAGTGCTTGAAACTAAGAATCTATTAAAAAAACAGAACAAGATTTTTACTCAACTGATTATGGGATTAAAAAAAAATAATATCAGTCTAGTAAAACCTGTTAATTTAAATACTAAGGATAAAAAAAAACTTCTAGAAATATTTAAAGAAGAGATTTATCCTTTATTAACACCATCAGCTATTGATCCTGCACACCCATTTCCATTTATAATCAATCAAGGAAGAGCACTTGTAATGAAATTAAGAAAAAAAAATAAAAAAAGGATTTTAAACTCGATAATAGTAATACCAAAAGCATTATCTAGATTTATTGAAATAGAGTCTTCAAAAAATCATAAGAAATTTGTTATTCTAGATGACATAATAAGTTTTTTTGCTAATGAAATTTTTCCAGATCATGATTTAGAAAAGAAAATGATTTTTAGAGTAATTAGAGATAGCGACGTAGAGATTCAAGAAGAAGCTGAAGATTTAGTTAGATCTTTTGAATTGGCTTTAAAAAGACGTAGAACGGGTGATATTGTTCGTTTAGAGGTTCTTGAAAATAGCGATAACGAATTGGTAAGATTTATAACTAATAAATTAGATATAAATCCTGACTATATTTATGATGTATCTGGCCTTGTTGGAATTCAAGATATAGATCAAATATGTAAAGTAAAAAATCCAAAATTAAGATTTAAGCATTTTACGCCTAGAGAAGTTGAAAGATTAAAAGAATATAATGATAATTTTTTTGAAACTATTAAAAAGAAAGATTTAGTTGTTCATCATCCTTTTGAAACATTTGACTCAGTAATTGAATTTTTAAATCAAGCAGCAAATGATAATAAAGTTATAGCCATAAAACAAACTTTATATAGAACAACTCTAGATTCACCAATAGTTAAAGCCTTAATAACAGCTGCAGAAAATGGAAAAACAGTTACCGCTTTAATTGAAATTAAAGCTAGATTTGATGAGGAAGCAAATATTCAACTATCAAGAAGTTTAGAAAAAGTAGGTGTCCAAATTGTTTATGGTTTTGCCAAATATAAAACTCATGCAAAATCTTCATTAGTTTTAAGAAGAGAACAAGGTAAAATACAAACTTATTTTCATTTAGGAACTGGCAATTATCATCCTGTAAATGCTAAAATTTACACTGATTTGTCTTTATTTAGTTGTGATAAGAAAATGGCATCAGATGTTGAAAAGTTTTTCAATTATGTAACAGGATACGCAAAACCAAAAAATTTAAATAAAATTTCTATTTCGCCAGTAAATATGAGGCAAACCTTAAATGAAAATATTGATGCTGAAATTAAAAATTCTAAAAATGGAAAATTTGCAGCTATTTGGGCAAAAATGAACTCTTTAGTAGATCCAGAAATTATTGATAAATTTTATGAAGCTTCGAATGCTGGTGTAAAAATTCATTTATTTGTAAGGGGTGTTTGTTGTTTAAGACCAGGAGTAAAAGATAGATCAGAAAACATAGTTGTAAAAAGTATCATAGGAAGATTTTTAGAGCATTCTAGAATTTACTGCTTTAGTAATGGTACAAAGAAAATGCCTAATAGAAATGCAAAAGTATATATTTCTTCAGCTGATTTAATGCCAAGAAATTTAAATAGAAGAGTAGAACTTCTAGTGCCAATTGAAAATGAAACTGTTCATGAACAGATTTTAGATCAAATAATGTTAGCAAATTATCTTGATACTAATCAGAGCTGGGAGCTCAATGCTGATGGTAATTATAAAAAAATTAAATATAGTAAGATCGATTCCTTTTCAGCTCATGAATATTTTATGAATAATCCGAGCTTATCTGGAAGAGGTAAAGCTAAACTAAAAATGCAGCCTAAACAACTGCACTTAAGATTGATTAACAGTGGAAGTAATTAAAAGTAAAAATAGTTTAAAATTTAAACAGGCAAAATTAGCTATAATAGACATTGGATCAAACTCTATAAGAATGCTAATTTATGAAGATTTCAGTTCTTCTCGTGTGCCTTTTTTTAATGAAAAAGCAGTTTGTGAACTTGGAAAAAATTTAGATAAATCCAAAAAACTTCACAGAACTGGTACCGAATATGCTTTAAAAGTTTTAAAAAGATTCTCTGAAATTTTAAATGTTTCAAAAATCACAAATCTTAAAATCATTGCAACAGCAGTTTTAAGAGAAGCAACTGATACAAAACCATTTATTGATGAAGTTGAAAAACTTTTTAAAACTAAAATTAATATATTGTCAGGTGAAGAAGAAGCTGAATGCTCAGCTGAGGGAGTAAAAATAGGTTTTGAAAATGTTGATGGATTAGTCGCTGATCTTGGAGGTGGTAGTTTGGAATTAGCCCGAGTTGAAAACAATATAGTAACTAATAAAACCTCATTACCTTTTGGTGTTTTAAGATTATTAAATAATCCTATAGTTAAAAAAAGAAATTTAGCAAAATATATCAAAAAATTATTGAGAGATGAAAAATGGCTTTCAAAAAAGAAGTTTAATAATTTATATTTAGTTGGGGGTACTTGGCGAGCATTATTTAAATTACATCTTTTTCAAAACAATCATCCAGTACATATAATTCATCAATATAGTATTGATAATAATGTTTTATCTAAGTTTGTTGAAAAAATTTCATCTTTTAATAAATCTAAACTTAAAACAGTTGAGTATATTTCAAAATCTAGAACACCCTATTTACCTTATAGTTGCATTATACTTGATGAAATTATGAGAGTTACAAATCCAAAAAATATAATTTGTTCTATAAGTGGTTTGCGTGAAGGTTCTTTATCAATTGACTATTTTAAAGATGTAAAAGACTCAGAAATTTTTCATAAAGCACTTGAAAATGTTGCAAAAAAAAGAGGTGATTTAGGATCGAATTATAAAAAATATTATGATTTTATTCAGCCAGTTTTTGAAGGCAATGAGCATTTTAATAAGAAATTATTATATTTGGCATGTGTATTAAGTCATATGGATTGGGGTTTAGGAGCATTTCAAAAAGCTGAATTAGTATTTCAAGAAACGATAAACACTCCGTTACTTAGACTGACACATAAAGAAAGAATACAATTAGCTTTGTCATGCTATTGGCGCTACTGCAGTATCAAATATAATCCAAAAATGGAATACCTAACTTTTTTGAATAATAATGAAATTTTTTCAAGCAAACAAGTGGGAGCAGCATTGAGATTTTCCCAATCATTGACCTCGATATCCACGATATTCCTTGAAGAGTTTAAATTATATAAAAGAGGTAATGCTTTATTTTTAAAAATTCCATCCCAACATCAAGAAATAATTTCAAAACAGGTTACTAAAAGGTTTAAAGCTCTTGCTAGAGAATTATTTTTAGAACCAAGAGTAATTTACTCAAATAATTCAAGATAAATTAAATTTAATACTACTTTTAATTGAGTGATATTTTTTTTGTAACATTATTTTAATTTAAATTAAATAATTAGTTAATTTTTCTGTCATATTTTTCTGATAATTTTCGAATTACGCACCCCTCAAAATACGTTCGGTTAAATTTATCGAACGTATTTTATTTAAATCTAATATATATAAGTCTTAATATATAAATTCATTAAACCTTAACAATTAATAAATAATTTTGTAATTTAAATTATCTATAAACGTTTTAATAAAATTTAAAATATTAAGTCTCATTATAATCCCCTAGTAATTAAATTTTGTTAATTAACCACTTACTTCCTTCTCTTTATTGAGAGGGAAGTAAGACGATTTATTTGATATTAATTATCTATAGATGCAGGAGACTGCTCTGCATTTTTCTTAGCAAGTTTTTTTGCTTTATTTTCTGCAACTTTCTTTTCTAAACTAGCAATTTTAATATTAACTTTTGACAATTTTTGTTCTTTAGCTGTAATTTTATTTTTTAGTTTATCTATTGATTTTAAAATTTTTGTTTTTTTCTTTTCATTTTTTTTTAATTTTTTTCTCATTTTTGCCTCCAATTTTTTAGATGATTAATTTAATCACATAATTCATAAATCTGAAAGTTAATTTGATACAACCTGTAGTTTATTGATTTTTAAGATTTGTTATTAGATATAAAAACATTGCTATATGAGAACTATTATTAAATTTTTGATTTAATATTAATTTATATATATCTCTTTGATTAAACAGATGAATTCTAATACCTTTTTCTGGCTTCGAAATTTTAATTAAGTCTTTTGTGTAATAACCAGTAATTTTAGTAGTTAGTCGTCCAGGCTCAGTATAAAAAGTTGATATTTTACTCAATTTTGATCTTGATCTATATCCTGTTTCTTCTCTTAATTCCTTATATGCTGATTGCAAAGTTGTTTCTTTTTTTTCTACTATGCCAGAAGGAAACTCATAATTAATTTTATTAATTGGAACTCTTTTTTGAGAAACTACTATATATTTGTCTTTAATCTTAGGTATTACTAATGAAAGATTAGAAGTTTTAAGATAATGATAAAACTCTTTTTTCTTAAATTTTTTGTTAATTAAACTTATTCGATTGGTAAGTTTTATATTTTTCAATTTTTCTCTAAAAATAACTTTTTAACAATAAGTACAGCAATTAACATTCCGATAAGTTCAGCTAAAATATAATAAGGAGTATTTAAATAACTAATACCAGTAAAAGACTCTGTAAATGTTCTAGCAATTGCAACAGCTGGATTTGCAAAAGAAGTTGAAGAAGTAAACCAATAACCAGCAGTAATATAAAGACCAACGCTAGCAGCAACAGCAATTTTTCCTGACTTCATAGAGCCAAAAATTATTATTATAAGCCCCAATGTTGCTATTACCTCAGATGTGAATATGTAAATTCCATCTCTTGACTTAGTAGATAATTCATAAATTTCATGTTCAAAAAAGAAATTAGCTAAACCAACACCAATCAAGCAACCAACCAATTGAGCAATGATATAGTAGGGTAATAGTTTCTTTTTTAATTTACCTGTTATTGTCATTGCGATACTTACAAATGGATTAAAGTGAGCTCCTGATACATCAGCAAATACTGTAATAAGCACAAATAAACCTGCTCCTGTTGCTATTGTGTTTGCAATTAACATCACAGCAACGTCATTAGTTAAGTTTTCTGCCATTAAACCTGAGCCAACAATAATCATTACTAAAAAACAACTGCCTAATAGTTCAGCAAGAAAATAACGACTTTTATTTTTCATTAAGTAGTTCCTTTATTTTTTTATTAATATGATTAAAAACTTTTTCAATTATTTCATCTTTTTTATTTAAGTCATTTGTTTCATTAAGTAATTTAACAGGATCTTCTATATCCCAATGAATTATCTGATCTTTATTTGGCCAAATAGGGCAGACTTCGTTATTGGCATTATTACAAACTGTAATAACATAATCCATTTTAATTTGACTATTAATAAACTCATTAAAATTTTTAGATCTATAATTTGAAAGATCATAATGTTTTGATAATAAATAATTCTTCACATCCTCATTTATCTTTCCTGTTGGATTACTCCCAGCACTAAAACCTTTATACAAATCGTCATACTCATTATTTATTATACTTTCAGCAATAATACTTCTTGCTGAATTACCTGTGCATACGAATAATATATTCTTCATTTAAAAAATAACTTTATAAATACCAATTACAAACAATGGAATTTGTAATCCAAAGTTAGTTAAGATTGCTTTATCTTTGCTCATAAATCCTGCAATAGTCCATCCAACAACTCCTAATCCATGAAAATATATATTTAATGGATATATATTTAAATTTGTAAGAAGTATTCCTACTAAAACTAAAAACGTACTGATCCACTTTAGATATTTTTTTATAAACATAAAATTTCCTTTCGTTATTATTATTTCAGTTATGTTAAGAATTTATTAAAATAAAGGATTATCTACACTTTTTGCATAATCCAAAAAACTCAAGATTGTATTTACTATATTTCATACCATCTTTGTCTTTGAAATTAGCTAAGTATTTAGAAAGACCTGCGCTACTTATTTCTGTTACTTTTTCACAGATTTCACAGATTGAAAATGCAGTAGCTTTTGCTACCTGACAACTTGAATTGTGACACGCAATAAAAGCATTTCTACTCTCAATTTTATGAATTTTTCCTATTTCAACTAACTTATCTAATGCTCGATAAACCTGTAACGGAGCTTTAATACCTTTCTTTTGAACATTAAAAAGGATTGAATAAGCTTTCATTGGTTCAGGAGATTTATCAATTAAATCAAAAATAATTTGCTGATTTTTTGTTAGTAAAGTTTGTTTTTGCATTTTTTATATTTTACCAGTTGTCCATTAGTTTTTCAATTGAATGGATTGTTTTATTTTTAATAATGAAAGTATAAATAGAACTAAAGATGCTGTTATTATTGAAGGTCCTGATGCAGTATTAAACTCCAGTGAAGAAAACAGTCCTATTATTACAGATAACAAGCCTCCAATTATTGAAAACAGTACCATTTTTTGTGGATTGTCTGAGATGTTTCTAGCCATAGCAGCTGGAATAATTAACATTCCAGTAATTAACAACAGTCCAACCATTTTAATTGAAATTGCAATAATTGCAGCCATTAAAATTGTAAATATTGCTTTTGCTCTATCAGGATTTAATCCTTCAGCTTCTGCTAATTCATAATTTACTGTTGATGCGAATAAAGGTTTCCAAATTAATTTTAATACTAATAATATTAATGCACCACCAGCCCATATAATAATTAAATCATTAACTGTTACTGCTAATATATCTCCAAATAATAATCCCATAATATCAAATCTAATAAACGTTAAAAATCCAATCACTACTAATCCTACTGCTAAAGAGGAGTGAGCTAATAGACCGAGTAGAGCATCGCCTGGAAGATTTGTTTTTCTTTGGAGCTGAATTAAAATTAAAGCAATTACAGATGAAATTATAAAAACTGAAATAGCAATATTAAACTCAAAAGAATAAGCCATTGTTACACCAAGTAATGCTGAGTGGGCTAGTGTATCTCCAAAATAAGATAATCTTCTCCAAACAACAAAACATCCAAGAGGACCTGTTACAAAAGCAACACCAATTCCTGCTACTAAAGCTCTTATAAAAAAATCATCAAACATTTAATTTTTCTTTATTTCTCCTTCATTTGAATGAACATGATCATGTTTATGTTCATAAATTGAAAGCGTTTGAGCAGCTTGTTCACCAAACAAAGCTTTATATTCATTATTTTTTGCTACATCACTAGGTGAACCTGAGCAACACACATGTCCATTTAAACAAACCACATGGTCGGTAGCACTCATTACAGTATGTAAATCATGAGATATTAATAAAATTCCACAATTAAGTTCTTCAGATATTTTTTTTATCAATTCATACAAGGCAATTTCACCAGTGAAATCTACTCCTTGGACAGGTTCATCAAGTACTAATAATTCTGGTTTTTTAGAAATAGCTCTTGCTAGTAAAACTCTTTGAAATTCACCACCAGATAAATTGCCTAAGTTTTTATGTTTTAAATGCACTACACCGGTTAAAGATAATGCTTCATCTATTGCCTCTTCTTTAAGGTTTTCAGTTAGGACCATAAAATCTCTAACTCTTAGTGGTAATGTCCAATCTATAGAAACTTTTTGAGGAACATAACCAATTTTGTTAGTATATTTTTCAACTTCACCATCAAATTTTTTATAAATACCTAAAGCAATTTTTGCTGTTGTACTTTTTCCAGAACCATTAGGGCCTATAAGTGTTACAATTTTACCTTTTTCAACCTCTAGTGATACACCTTTAACAAGCCACTTATCATTCTGCTGATAACCTGCATTTTTTAACTTCACTAACGTGTTACTATTTGTTCCCATTTTACCGCTTGACTTTCTAATGTTATATTATTACATAATGTTATATTATAACAACAATTAATACTTAACCTATGAAAAATCTAAAAAAAATACCATTTATCTTATCTATACTATCATTCTTAACTATTTTTACACCGGCAAATGCTGATCTAAAAGTGGTTGCATCTATTAAACCAATACATTCCCTAGCTAGCTATCTTATGGATGGCATTGGTAAACCTGACTTGATAGTCGATGGATATTCTTCACCACACGGCTTTGCATTAAAGCCATCACATGCAAAAATGTTACAAGAAGCAGATATCATATTTTATGTAGGTGAAGACTTAGAAAATTTTTTAGAAAAACCATTGAAATCAATTGCCAAAAAAGCTGAAAAAATTGAGCTAATGGAAATAAAAGGGTTAAATAAATTAAAATTTAGAGAAAGAAATATTTTTGATGGTCATGATGATCATGGGCACGATGAAGATGGTCACAAAGAAGATGATCATGATGATGAACATAAACATGAAGAAGATGGTCACAAAGAAGATGATCATGATGATCATAAACATGAAGAAGATGGTCACAAAGAAGATGATCACGATGATCACGGACATGACGAAGATGGTCATGAAGGTCACGCACATGGTGAATACGACCCTCATATTTGGTTAGATCCAGAAAATGCAAAAGTAATATTAAATGAAATGGTTGAGCATTTAATAGAAAATGATGCAAAAAATGCATCAACTTATAAAAAGAATTTAAAAAATGCTGAAAAAGATTTAGATAAACTTGTGAAAAAAGTAAAATCTGATCTTAATAAAGATTTTAAATCTATCGTTTTTCATGATGCCTACCAATATTTTGAAGAGAGATTTAATGTAAATGTAATGGGTGCATTTACAGTTAATACAGACGTTATGCCTGGTGCAGAACAATTAGCAGAAATTAGAGAAATAATTGAGCATGATAAAGTTAGCTGTATATTTTCAGAACCTCAATTTAACCCTGATATCATAAATGCAGTTGCAAAAGATATGAATATAAAAACTGGTGTTTTAGATCCATTAGGAGCAACTCTAGAACCAGGTAAAGATTTATATTTTGATTTGATCAAGAACATGTCTAAATCTTTTAAAGGCTGTTAATTTAAAATTGATCTTTTGTTATAAATAATATCTAATAAAGGGATGAGTACAATTTCCCTTAGTTTAGATGAAATATTTGATCTAGCTAAAAAAACTTTATTAGCTAATGGATGTGATGATGAAACAGCATCTATTCTATCAGATTTAATAATGAAAGCTGAAAGAGATGGCTCATTATCTCATGGTTTATTTAGATTGCCTGCTTATGTTACTGGTCTAAAAAGTGGTAAAATAAACGGTAAAGGTAAACCAGAAGTTAAAAAAATATCACCTAGTTTAATAAAAGTTTTGGGAAATAATTGTTTGGCTCCAGTAGTTTTAAGCAAAGGTATTCCAGAATTAGTAAAAGCTGCTAAAGAAAATGGAGTAGCAGTTTTAGCTATTAATAATTCGCATCACATGGCTGCTATGTGGCCTGAAACAGAAATGATAGCAGAGCAAGGATTAGTTGCTTTTGCATGTACATCTTACAAGCCTGCTGTTGCACCAGCGGGAGCTACAAAACCATTATTTGGAACTAATCCAATTTCATTTGCATGGCCACGACCAGGAAAAACTCCAGTTGTTTATGATATGGCTACTGCATCAATGGCAATGGGTGAAGTGCAAGTTGCTAAAAGAGAAGGGCATAAAGTTCCATTAGGCACAGGTTTAACTAAAGATGGAAAAGATACTACTGATCCTGGAGAAATAGCTGACGGAGGCGTATTACTGCCCTTTGGAGGCTATAAGGGCTCAGGTATAGCTATGATGGTCGAATTACTAGCGGGAGCTCTTGTGGGTGATAATTTTAGCTATGAGACAGCAGCTAAAGATAATAATGATGGTGGTCCTCCAAGTGGTGGGGAATTCATATTAGCAATTTCTCCTGACAAGTTATCAGGAAATGATTGGGATAAACATTCAAATGAATTTTTTGATAAAATGAAATCAATGGACGGTGTAAGACTTCCAGGTGAAAGAAGACATAAAAATAGACTTGATAAAGGTCCAAGAAATATAAACGAAGAACTAGTTAATAAAATTAAATCTTTAAGCTAATTCAATTTCAATAGGTGTGTGATCTGATGGTTTTTGTCTTCCACGAGGAAATTTATTTATCTTAACGTTTTTAACAGCATCAATTAAAGAACTTGAAACTAAAAAATGATCTATTCTCATTCCATTATTTTTTTGCCAAGCACCGCTTGTATAGTCCCAAAAAGTGTATCCTTCTTTACCAGGATGAATAAATCTGTAAGCATCATGAAAACCTAAATTGATTAACTCTCTTAGTTTTTTTCTTATCTCCAATCTAAATAAAGCATCGTTTTCATAACTCTTTGGATTATGCACATCTTCTGCTGATGGAATTATATTAAAATCCCCACCAATAATTATGTTTTCATTTTGTTTAGATATTGATTTTAATTTTTTAATTAAACTATCTAACCAGTAAAGTTTATATGTATATTTTTCTGTATCTACAGGATTTCCATTGGGAGTATAAATATTAATTAATGTTATAGTTTTTTTCTTATGTTTTACTTCAGCAGATATAATTCTTGATTGTTTATTTTTATCTTTAAAAATATCATTTTTAATACCATCTAATTTTTTCTTTGAAATTATTGCTACTCCATTATAGCTTTTTTGTCCAAATACATAATTTTCATATTTAAGAGTTTTAATATCATCATAAGGGTAAGTTTCATCAGGAGTTTTTATTTCCTGCATCATCAATATGTCTGGTGAAAATTTATTTAAATATTCTTTTATATTTTCAATTCGAGCTCTTACAGAATTAACATTCCAGGAACTGATGATCATTAAAGTGAGAAAGAAACGCCACAACCACAAGAAGATTTACTTTGTGGATTACTTATTTTGAAATTATCTCCGATTAATTCTTTAACATAATCAACCTCAGATCCTTTTAGTAGTTCAGCTGATTTTTTGTCTATTAATATGTTTTCATGTTTGAGATCATCTTCATCTTGTTTATTATCAAATGAAAAATCATACTGAAAACCAGAACAACCACCGCCTTTAATAGCGATTCTAAAAAAAGATCCTTTGTCTTTTTTTGAAAGCATTGCATTAATCTGTTTTAACGCATTATCGGTAAATTTAATTTCTTTAATCATCATATAAGACTGATATTACTAATATAATGTTAAATTGTCATTTTTAAAGAATGAAAAACTATAAAAAATTAGGGATTATTAAAAGTAAAGGTAGACTTATAAATGAGCCTAATTCACCCTATAGATCCCCATTTCAAAGAGATAGAGATAGAATTATTCATAGTACGGCATTTCGAAGGTTAAAACACAAAACACAAGTTTTTGTTAATACAGAAGGGGACCACTATAGAACAAGAATTACTCACTCAATTGAAGTTGCCCAAATTGCAAGAACTATATCAAAATATTTAAATCTAAATGATGATTTAACGGAAACATTAAGTCTTGCCCATGATCTTGGTCATACACCTTTTGGACATGCTGGCGAAGAAGCTTTAAATGAATGTATGGATGACCATGGTGGATTTGATCACAACCTTCAAACATTAAGAATAGTAATGTTTATAGAAAATAAATACGTAAAATTTAAAGGTTTAAATTTAACTTTAGAAACATTGGATGGCCTTTTAAAACATAATGGTCCTTATTATGATGATACAGATGTTGAAAATTTGATTGGATTAAAAAATATAAAAAATAAAATTGATCTTGAATTATATCCATCTCTAGAAGCACAAATTGCAGCAATTTCCGATGATATTGCTTACAACAATCATGATATTCAAGATGGTTTTAATGCAAACCTTTTTAAAGTTAATGAACTTAAAGAAATTAATTTTTTTAATGAAATATTAAAAAAATATTCGTCAAATTTTAAAAAAACTAATAGTAGAATTTTAATTTATCAGATGGTTAGAGACTCTATTAATCTTATGGTTAGAGATTTAATAAAAAATTCTTTAATAAACTTTAAATTTAATAAAATTAATAAATTAAATGATGTCTATAAATCTGAAAATAAACTTGTTTGTTTTTCTTCAACTTATGAAAACACAATTAATGAAATAAGAGATTTTTTAAGCACAAAAATGTACAAAAATAACAAAGTTTTAAAAAAGAATAATGAAGGTAAAAGAATAATTAAAAAACTGTTTAAAGTTATATCAAGAAACCCTAGAAAATTTTTGACATTTTCAACAATTAAACATAATAAATATAGGTCTATAGCTGACTATATTTCTGGTATGACCGATCGATTTGCAATAAATATTTATAAGTCAATAAAATGAATATATTTGAAGAATATAAAGATAGGTTAATAAAAATTATCAAAAAAGCTGAGAAAGATAAGCTGTTAATACTTCCAGAGAATTTAAATAGTATAAATGTAGATTCGACTCCTCCAAAAATTGATTTTGATATATCAACAAATGTTTCCATGGTTCTTGCAAAACCAAATATTAAATCACCGAATGATTTAGCTCAGATTTTAATTGAACTCTTAAAAAATGAAGATAAAAATATTGAAAAAATAATTTTTGCTAAACCTGGGTTTATTAATATTAAATTTAACAAAGGTTATTGGAATAATTTTACTAATAAAATAATTAATTCGCCATATAATTATGGTTCATCAAATAATGAAAAAAAGAAGTATTTAATTGAATTTGTATCGGCTAATCCAACAGGTCCTTTACACGTTGGTCACTGTAGAGGAGCTATTTTAGGAGATGTTATTTCGAATATTTTAGAATTTAACCAAAACATTGTTGAGCGTGAGTATTATGTTAATGATTATGGTAATCAAATCTCTCATTTTAATCATTCAGTTTATTTAAGAATTAGAGAAATATTGTATGATGAAACTTTTCCATTAGACAATCCCGACCTTTATCCAGGTGATTATTTAAAAGATATAGCCAACAAAATTATCAAGAATAATAAGGATATAAACTTTGAAAACTTTAAAGATATAGAAGATCATTTAAAAAAACTTTCAATTAACGAATCCTTAAATTTAATCAAAAATAATTTAAATGATTTAGGTGTTAAACATAATAATTTTATAAGTGAGACAACTTTGGTTAATGACAATGAAGTAGAAAAGGTAATTGAAAAACTTAAAAAAACTAAACATATCTATACTGGAAAAATTAAAGCACCAGAAGGCGAAGATACAACCAAGTGGATTGAAAGAGACCAACTACTATTTAAATCTACTGATTTTGGCGATGATAAAGATAGGGCTCTACAAAAAAGCGATTTATCTTGGACTTACTTTGCAAGTGATGTTGCTTATCATAATACAAAAGTTGATAGAAATTTTGATAAGTTAATAAATATTTTAGGTGCCGATCATGCAGGTTATATAAAAAGGATTACATCTGTAGTTGAGGCTATTTCAGGAGAAAAAAATAAATTGTCATGTAAAGTAAGTCAGTTAGTAAAATTAATTAAAGATGGTAAACCTTTTAAAATGTCAAAAAGAAAAGGTGACTACATAACAGTAGAAGATTTGATTGAAGAAGTAGGCAAAGATGCAACTCGTTTTATAATGTTAAGCAGAAGCAATGAAGTCGAACTTGATTTTGATTTTTCTAAAGTTAAAGAAAAATCTAAAGACAACCCACTTTATTATGTTCAGTATTGTTATGCTAGAATTTGCTCAGTTTTTAGAAATATTAATTTAGATATTAATGATGATTTAAAAATTAATAATAAAAATTATAATTATACAGATGACGAAATTAAAATACTAAAAAAAGTTTCTGAATGGCCAAGATGTTTATCTGTTGCTTCTAATAAATTAGAGCCTCATAGGGTTCCCGTTTACTTATATGAATTATCTTCAGAATTTCACTCATATTGGAATAAAGGCAGAGATGATGTAAATAAAAGATTTATTGATAAAGAAAATAAAATTTCTGATGATAAAATTGCATTTCTAAAAGTTATTTCTATAGTTATTAAGTTGGGCATGAATATATTAGGAGTTAATACTCCTGAAAAAATGTGATGATTAAAGAACTGAAATACGTTTTTTATATAATTATAATATTTTTTTTTATTTTTTTTATTTCTAGATATTATTTTTCTGATGAATACAAAAAAAAATCTTATAGGTCTTTAAAAATAGTTGATGATAATATTAATACTTTTTCTGAAAATATTGTTATATTAGAAAGTAACACAGTCGATATAATTGACTACGTAGAAAATCAAAAAGATAAGAACAAAAAGAAATACTATTTTTGGGAATTATTAAAATGATAAGTAAAAGAAGAAGTTTTATAACAGGTATTAAAGGTAAAAAATTGAGTAAAAAAGAAGTTTTTTTTTTAAAAAAATATAAACCATGGGGAGTTATTTTGTTTTCAAGAAATATTTCAACAATCACTCAAACGCAAAAGTTAACTTCTGATATTAAAAAAATATTTAATGATAAAAATTATCCTATTTTAATTGATGAAGAGGGTGGTCGTGTATCTAGATTAAACAAATTTATTGATAATTCAATTTTCTCTGCAGAATTTTTTGGTAATACTTACAAAAATAATAAAAAAAAATTCTTTATTTATTATGATATTTATATCAAACAAATTTCCTATCTTTTACATTTATTGGGCATTAATATAAATAATGTTCCAGTTTTAGATGTTTGTAGAAAAGAAACTCATAAAGTTATTGGTAATAGATCTTTTTCATCTGATCCATATTTGGTATCCGAATTAGGTAAAATTTGTATTAACAAATTCCACGAAAATAGGATAGCCACAGTAATAAAACATATTCCAGGCCATGGATTATCAAAATATGATACACACAAAAATTTACCCATAGTTAGAGAAAATATTAGTTATTTAAACAAAGTAGATTTTTATCCTTTTAAAAAACAAAAATCACTACTAGCGATGACAGCACATATAATTTTTAGTTCAATTGATGAAAAGAATACTGCAACTCATTCTACAAAAGTTATTAATATAATTAAAAAAAAAATAGGATTTAAAAACCTAATTATGTCAGATGACATATCAATGAGAGCTTTAAAATTTTCTATATCAAAAAATACAACCAAAGCTTTTAATGCTGGATGTGATTTAGTTTTACATTGCAATGGAAAATACAATGAAATGCTAATAGTTGCTAAAAACTCTCCATTATTAAACACCTTTGTTAAAAAAAAAACATCGCAATTATTAAATATAATTAGATAATAGATATATGAATGATTCTCTTACATTTAATGTAAATCTTAATAACTTTAATGGACCTTTAGAAGTATTGTTGGATTTGGCCAAATCACAAAAAGTTGATTTAGAAAAAATTTCTATTACAACTTTAGTTGATCAATTTCTTGATTACATAAAATCAAAAGAAAAAGTTAATTTAGATTTAGCCTCTGAATATTTATTAATGGCTACATGGTTAACTTATTTAAAATCAAAATTATTATTACCTGAAACAGATGAAGAAGAATTTAAAGCATTAGAAGTCGCTGAAAAACTTAAGTTACAATTAAAGAAACTTGAACTTATCAGATTGCTTTCAGATCAAATGTTAAAAAGAAAAAGATTGGGAAAAGATATTTTTATGAGAGGAATTCGAGGAAAGATTAAATCTATATATAGTTCTAAATATTCACTCACACTATTCGAAATTTTGAAATCTTATTCATCGATAATAATGTCAAGAGAATTTCAAAGAATGAACATACCAAGACTTCCTGTT
The DNA here is from genome assembly GCA_902569415.1 of uncultured Pelagibacteraceae bacterium. GTDB lineage: Bacteria > Pseudomonadota > Alphaproteobacteria > Pelagibacterales > Pelagibacteraceae > Pelagibacter. The sequence goes on along the minus strand of CACFUH010000003.1, from coordinate 17,991 downwards.
TTTACAACTGAAGAAGGTATTAAAAGGATTAAAGAGTTTTTTGGTAAGTTAAATGAATGGAAGAATATTAATGAGTTAATGCCTTTAAGTTTTTCTAAAAATAAAAACTTTAAAAGGACTGGTAAAGCAGGAATATTTTCTGCAAGCTTAGAACTTGCAAAAGAAGGAAATATATCAATTAAGCAAAATAATTTATTTGATGATATTTTTATTAAAGAAAATAAATGAAAAAATTAAAAAAAAATAATGTTGTAAGTTTTCCATCATCTTTAAGTATTGGAGAAAAGGAAGTTGAAGCTATTTTATTTGCTGCAGCTGAACCTTTAGATATTGATACAATTGAATCTAAGCTTCCAAAAAAAATTAATGTATTAAACATTCTTAACAAGCTACAAAATGTTTATAAAAACAGAGGAATTAATTTAGTTTGTATTTCTAACAAATGGTCTTTTAGAACTTCTGAAAGCTTAACTGAATTAATGTCAGAACAAAAAACAGTTGAAAAAAAATTGTCCAAAGCAGCTATAGAGACTTTGTCAATTATTGTTTATCATCAGCCCGTTACAAGGGCTGAAATTGAAGAAATAAGAGGTGTTGCTTTTGGTACAAATACACTCGAGATTTTAATGGAATTGAATTGGGTTAGAACTCAAGGAAGAAAGGATGTTCCGGGAAAGCCAATTCAATATGGAACAACAGAAGAATTTTTAAGTCATTTTAATATACAAAATTTATCCGATCTTCCAACTATTGATGAACTTGGAACAGCAGGTCTTATTGATACATCCAGTGTTGATTCAACTATTTTTGGTACTGGTAAATTTTATAAGGAACAAGAGGAAAAAAAGGAAAATATATACTCTGATATTGATGAAATGCTAAGCAGCACTCTTAAAAATGATAATGACAAATAAAAATAACTTTAATTATTATATAATTATGTTTATAACACTTGTATGAGTATAGGATTTTGGCAAATAGCGATTGTTGTTATATTAGTAGTTCTTCTTTTTGGTAGAGGTAAAATTTCTAGTTTAATGGGAGACGTGGCCAAAGGTATTAAAAGTTTTAAAAAAGGTATGGCCTCAGATGTCAGTGATGAGGGATCTCAGAAAAATATCTCTGAAAATCAAGATACCTCTGAAAATCAAGATATAGATAAAAAAGAGTAATTCTAATGCCAACAATTGGCTGGTTTGAAATTTTAATTATAGTTGTAATAGCAATAATTGTTCTAGGTCCAAAAGATTTTCCTTTAATGTTAAAAAAAGCTGGATCTTGGATCGGAAGTGTAAAAAGATATGTTAACAACGTGCAAAACGAAGTTAGTTCCATCACAGAAGACACAATTAATAAAAACACAAGTGAAGACGTTAATGTAAATAAAAAAAAGGATGAAGATGAGCAAAAATCAAGCTGAAGGTGGTTTTTTTAGTCATCTTACAGAACTAAGAAAGAGATTAATTCACTCACTTATATTTTTAACTATACTATTTGTCATTTGTTATTACTTTTCTGACTATATTTATGGCTTTCTTGTAGATCCTTACGCACAAGCAGTTAAAAATGACGATTTAAATAGAAGACTTATTTTTACAGCATTACAAGAAACTTTTCTTACCTATTTAAAGGTTTCCTTTTTTGCAGCATTTTTTTTTACCAGTCCGATTATTCTAATCCAAATATGGAAGTTTATCGCACCAGGTCTTTATGATGATGAAAAATCAGCAATAATGCCTTATCTTGTGGTGACACCTATACTTTTTTTACTAGGTGGAATGCTTGTATATTATCTAATAATGCCTTTAGCTATAAAATTCTTTCTATCTTTCGAAAGTTCAGGTTTAAATACAGCTCTTCCAATTCAATTAGAAGCAAAGGTTAATGAATACTTATCATTAGTAATGAAGTTGATATTTGCTTTTGGATTAAGTTTTCAATTACCTGTAGTGCTAAGTTTGTTGGCAAGAATTGGTGTAGTTGATGCCCAGTTTTTAAAACAAAGACGTAAATACGTTGTGGTTATTATATTTGCTTCAGCTGCGGTATTAACACCACCTGATCCTGTTACACAAATAGGTTTAGCAATACCTTTGTTATTATTATATGAATTATCCATTATATCAGTAAAATTTATAGAGAGAAAAAATAGAGAAAAAAATGCACAATATTAAAGATATAAGAAGTAATTTTGATAATTTTAAAAACATAATTAAATCAAGAAATATTTCTGTAGATTTAGACCAAATCATCGATTTAGATCAAAAAAATAGAAAACTTATTCAAGAAAAAGAAACTCTAGAGCAAGAAAAAAAAAGTATATCAAAAAAACAAGACAAATCATTATTTGCTAAATCAAAAGAAATTTCAGAAAAAATTTTATCTATTAATAAAGAACAATCTTTAATCAAACATAAACTTGACGATGTACTTTCATCAATTCCAAATTTACCTCTAACAGACGTCCCTATTGGCATAGATGAGAATTTTAATAAAGAAATTTCGAAATCTGGAACAATAAAAGAATTTAATTTTAATCCTAAATCACACTATGAATTAGGTGAAAATTTAAAAATGTTAGATTTTAATTTAGCTACTAAAACGACAGGTTCAAGATTTGTTTTTGTTAATGATAAACTTGCTTTGTTAGAAAGAGCAATAGCAAATTTTATGCTGGATACACATACTCAAGTAAATAATTATAAAGAAATATCGCCGCCATTAATGGCAAATACTGAAGCAATGTTTGGAACTGGACAATTGCCAAAATTTGAAGAAGATCAATTTGAAATCAAAATTGATGAAAAAAGTGGTAGAAAGTTTCTAATTCCAACCGCTGAAGTTATATTAACTAACATTGTTAGAGATAAAATTCTTAATATTAAAGATTTCCCTTTGCGCTTTGTTGCATCAACTCCATGTTTTAGAAAAGAAGCTGGTAGTTATGGAAAAGATACAAAAGGCATGATTAGACAGCATCAATTTTATAAAGTTGAGTTGGTCAGTATTGTAGAAAATAATAAATGCAATGAAGAGCTTGAAAGAATGACAAGTTGTGCAACAATGATATTAGACAAACTAAAATTACCTTATAGAAAGATAGTTCTGTCAACCGGTGATATGGGTTTCAGTGCTGAAAAAACTTACGATATTGAAGTCTGGTTGCCATCTGAAAAAAAATATAGAGAAATTTCAAGCTGCTCTTCATGTGGAACTTTTCAAGCAAGAAGAATGAAGGCTAGATATAAAAACAAAAATAATGAAATTGAATTTGTTGGTACGCTTAATGGAAGTGGCCTAGCTGTTGGCAGAACACTTATAGCAATATTAGAAAACTATCAAAACTCTGATGGATCTATATCAATACCTGATGCTTTAAAACCCTACATGAATAATTTAGAAAAAATTTCAAATAATTAGAGTTGTTTTAATAAATTAGATGGTATAAATAGCTTAAAATTAATAAGGATTTTATGTCAGGATCAGGAATAGGGCAGTTCATACCGCTAATTTTAATTTTTGTAATATTTTACTTTTTTTTAATTCGACCACAGCAAAAAAAAGTTAAAGAGCACAAGTTAATGGTTGAGAACTTAAAGCGGGGAGACAAAGTTATAACTTCTGGTGGTATAGTTGGATCTATAGAAAGAGTTATTGATAACGAAAAAGTTGAAGTTTTAATTTCAGAAAATGTAAAAGTTGAAATTATCAAATCTACTGGGATTCAGGCATTAGTTAGCAATGTTGAACCAAAAAAATAACATTAAACTTAAGTGTTATACTTTTCCAAATTAAAGATTCTTTTAGTTTTAATTTTTACTATTATATTTTCATATTTTTCAATATCTAATTTCACTAAATTTGATGATAATTTTTTTAGTAGAAACATAAATTTAGGATTAGATTTACAAGGCGGATCTTACCTTCTTTTAGAAATAGATAATAGCCCAGTAATTATACAAAAATTACAAAACAAACTTTCTTCTTTAAAAAAATTTTTTAAAGATAAAAATATCAGGTCTACTAATTGGAAAATTGTAGATAACAAAAAAATTTCTTTTGAAATTGACAACACGTCATTAGAAGAAGTTTTATCTTTATTAAAAGATAAAGAAAGTGTAATTAATCCTTACTACCAGAGATTTAAAACTCATGAATTTAATGTTGAAGAAACTAAAGTATCGTCTTCTAATAATATAGAATTACAATTTTCAAAATATGGTTTAGTTCAATTAAAATCGTCATCACAAGAACAAGCCATAGAAATTGTTAGAAGAAGAGTGGATGAAATTGGTACAAATGAACCTAATATACTTAAAAGAGGAAGCGATAGGATATTAGTTGAGTTACCAGGATTAGATAATCCTGATAGAATTAAAACTTTGTTAGGAAAAACTGCCAATCTTACTTTTAGATTCATTACCCAAAATGAGTCAGAAAGCTTTGGCACTGAAAAACTATCTTTTCAAGATGAAACTGAGGAAGCTGTAGTAAGTAAAAGGATAATACTTAGTGGTGATAATTTAATTGATGCACAGCCTCGAATGGATAACCAATCTAATCAAACAGTTGTAACTTTTAATCTTGATAGAGTGGGTGCAAAAAAATTTAGCAAAGCTACCTCAACAGGTGTTGGCAAAAGATTAGCAATTATTTTAGATGGCAAAATTATTAGTGCACCAAATATTAGAGAACCAATAATAGGAGGCTCCGGTCAAATAACTGGTGATTTTACCTTTCAAACCGCAACTGATCTTGCTTTACTATTAAGATCTGGTGCCTTACCTGCACCAATGAAAATTATTGAAGAAAGAACTGTTGGTCCAGATTTAGGTCAGGATTCAATTAATGCAGGAGTATTATCATTAATTATAGGTTTTGTTTTAGTTATTTGCTTTATGATAATTAAATATAGAATTTTTGGGTTTATAGCTAACATAACTTTGATATCAAATTTATTATTATTAATTGGCATTTTAACTTTATTTGAAGCAACATTAACTCTTCCTGGTATTGCAGGAATAATTTTAACAGTAGGAATGGCTGTTGATGCAAATGTTTTAATATTTGAGAGAATTAAAGAAGAAATAAAAAGTGAAAATAACAAAATAATTGCTTTTGATAACGGATATTTAAAATCAAAATCTACAATTTTAGATGCAAATATAACAACTTTAATAGCAGCAATAATTTTGTTTATTCTAGGCTCGGGACCAGTTAAGGGTTTTGCTCTAACATTAGGAGTTGGAATATTAACTACATTATTTTCAGTATATTTTGTAGCTCGTTTATTAACTGCAATATATGTAATTAAGAACAAAAATAAGGAACAATTAATATGATAGAAAAAAAAATTATTCCTTTCAGTAGATTTTATAAATCATTTAATATTTTTTCACTAGTATTAATATTAACTTCAGTGCTTTTTTTAATATTTAAAGGTTTAAATTATGGTGTCGATTTTAAAGGGGGAACATTAATTGAAGTAAGAATTCTAGATAACACCTTGAGTATATCTGATTTAAGGAAATCTTTTAATAACTTAGATCTCGGAGATGTTTCGGTTAAAAAATTTGGAAAAGATAACGATTATGTTGTCAAATTTGAAAAAAAACAATCTGTAGAAGAAAACTTTATAGAAAATATTAAAGTTGAATTAGTTAAAGATATTGGAAATATTTTTGAATTCAGAAGAGTTGAAAGTGTAGGACCTAAAGTTAGCTCAGAATTATTAAAATCTGGTGTTATTGCAATAGGATTGTCCCTTGGTGCAATGCTTATTTATATTTGGATAAGATTTGAATGGCAATTTAGTGTTGGTGCTATAGCTGCTGTCTTTCATGATGTAATTATTACTCTTGGTTTTTTTTCTTTCCTAAGTCTTGAAATTAATCTATCTATTGTTGCTGCAGTCCTTACGATAGTAGGTTATTCAATGAATGATACTGTTGTTATTTTTGACAGGGTGAGAGAAAATTTAAAAAAATTATCAGATATAAAAATATACGAAATTACCAACATTTCAATTAATGAAACTTTATCAAGAACAATAATAACATCTGTAACAACATTGTTAGCGTTAATGTCTATATTTATTTTTGGTGGTGCAATCCTTAAAGGTTTTTCTTTTGCTATGATATTAGGAGTTATTGTGGGAACTTATTCTTCAATTTACATTGCTAATCCTATATTAATTAGATTGAATGTTTCTCAAAAAACTATTTTAAAAGAGGAAAAAATATAAATTAATATAAATTTTGTGCCGCTACCATGGATAATAACATTGGTAGAGATAAAAGTGTATTAGTTCTAGATGCAATTAATGCTTTTTTTGCAGCCAAAGGTTTTTCTTCTGGTGATGATTCAACTATACCCAAAACTTTTTTTTGATTAGGCCAGATAATAAACCAAACATTAAATGCCATTATTAAACCTAGCCACATTCCTATTCCTATAGCGGTATATTTACCGCCACCACTCCCAATTCCTAGAGTCATAGCTTCGTGAGCATATCCATTTAAGTAGGCAACTATTAAACCTGTAACTATTGTTGCAAATGCAGCCCATCTAAACCAAAATAGCGCCGCAGGAGCTATAACTTTTGTAATAGCAGGTTTTTGTTCATCTGTAATTTTTGACATATTTGGAACTTGGACGAAATTAAAATACCATAATAGACCAATCCACATTACACCAGCTACAACATGCAAATATCTAAATAACCAACTCCAAAAAGTTTGGTCAAATGAAATTCCACCACTTGAAAAGAATAAAAATAAAAATAATAAAACTGCTAAAATAACAGAAGTGTGAATTACTTTTGATAATGAGCTAAAAAAATCAGTCATATTCATTTTATACACTATTAAAAAGATTTTATTAAGCAGTTTTTTTGAACTTACTGTTCAGTATATCCTTAAGAAATTGCCCTGTATAACTTTCTTTTACATTACAAATCTCTTCTGGTTTTCCTTCTGCTACTATTTGACCACCTTTGATACCGCCATCAGGACCCATATCAACAATATAGTCTGCGGTTTTTATAACATCTAAATTATGTTCAATAACAACTACAGTATTTCCTGTTGCCACAAATGTATGAAGAATTTCTAATAACTTTTTAATATCGTGTTGATGCAATCCTGTTGTTGGTTCATCTAATATATACATTGTTCTTCCAGTCGACCTTTTAGATAATTCTTTAGCAAGTTTAATTCTTTGAGCTTCACCACCTGAAAGGGTTGTTGCTTGTTGACCTATCTTTATATAACCAAGACCAACTTTCTTTAAAGTTAATAATTTTGATCTTATATTGGAAATATTTTCAAAAAAATCACATCCTTCATCTACAGTCATATTTAAAACGTCGGAAATACTTTTATCTTTAAATTTAACTTCTAATGTTTCTCTATTATATCTGGTTCCTTTACATTCATCACATTGAATGTATACATCTGGCAAAAAGTGCATTTCATAAGTAATTACACCGTCACCTTCACAAGCTTCACATCTTCCACCCTTAACATTGAATGAAAATCTTCCTGGTTTATATCCTCTGCTTTTTGATTCTGGTAATGCTGTAAACCAATCTCTTATAGGTCCAAATGCACCAGTATACGTTGCAGGATTTGATCTTGGTGTTCTGCCAATTGGTGATTGGTCTATATCAATAATTTTATCAATTAGCTCAATACCTTTAAATCCTTTAAAAGGTTTTGGTATTTTTCTGGATTTATTATTATTTAACGTCAAATTTAGAGCGTTATATAAAGTCTGTAATATCATTGTTGATTTTCCACTTCCAGATACCCCAGTTACACATGTTAGGCTTCCTAAAGGAATTTTTAAATTTATATTTTTAAGATTATTACCAGTTGCACCAGTAATTTCTAAAAACCTTCCATTTTTTGCAAGTCTTCTATTTTTTGGAATAGGAATAAAATATTTATGTGATAAATATTTGCCCGTTATACTTACATCGCTGCTTAAAATATCTTTATAGCTCCCTTCAACAACAATTTTTCCCCCATTATTTCCAGCCTCGGGTCCTAAATCAATAATGTGATCAGCATTTTCCATTGTTTCAGTATCGTGTTCAACAACTATTACAGTATTTCCTAAATCTCTTAATCTTTTTAAAGCATTAATTAATTTAACATTATCTTTTTGATGCAATCCTATAGATGGCTCATCTAGAACATATAAAACTCCAGTAAGTCCAGAGCCAATTTGTGAAGCTAATCTTATTCTTTGAGACTCACCACCTGATAGTGTTCCAGATTCTCTTGAAAGTGTTAGGTAATCAAGCCCTACATTTAACAAAAAATCTAATCTTTCATTTATTTCTTTCAATATATGTTCGGCTATTTTTAATTGAGTATTATTTAATTTTTTTTCAAGTGATTTAAACCAATCAATAGCATCTAAAATTGATTTTTCTGTTATTTCACTAATATTTAAATTATCGATTTTTACGCATAGGGCTTCTTCTTTTAATCTGTAACCATTGCATTTTTCACATTTTGAATCTGATTGATATTGAGAAATTTCTTCTCTTTTCCAGTCACTATCAGTTTCTAAATATCTTCTTTCTAAGTTGTTAATTACACCTTCGAAAGTTTTTTTGTGAGAATATTTTTCATATCCATCATCGTAGGAGAATTTAATTTCATCATCATCAGATCCATAAAGAATAATATCTTTAATTTTTTTTGGCAACCTATCCCAATTCTGATCTAAGGAAAAATTATAATGTTTTGAAAGTGATGATAAAGTTTGAGCGTAATATAAAGTTGTTGATTTTGCCCAAGGTACTATTGCACCATCTGCAATAGTTTTTTTTTCGTTAGGAACAACTAGGTTTGGGTCAACATTTAACTTGACACCTATACCATCACATTCTTCGCAAGCACCATATGGGCTATTAAAAGAAAATAACCTTGGTTCAATTTCTTCTATTGTAAAACCACTTTCTGGACATGCAAATTTAGTTGAAAATATAATTTTTTCTATCTTTCTAAATTTTTTTGGCAATGTTTCATTTTCATATTCAACAAATAACAAGCCGTTGGCTAAATTTACCGCTGTTTCTACACTTTCAGCCAATCTATTTCCAAGAGAAGAATTAATTACAATACGGTCTACCAATACTGACAAGTCATGCTTAACTTTTTTATTTAATTCAGGAACTTTATCAATATCGTATAATTTATTGTCTATTTTAATTTTTCTAAAACCTCTTTTTTTGTAAGATAATATATCTTTTTTATATTCACCTTTACGACCACGAACAACTGGAGCGTATAAATATACGGTAGATTTTTTTGGTAATTCACTTATCTTATCTACTATTTGTGAGACAGTCTGTGATGTAATTGGCTTACCAGTAAACGGAGAATAGGGTATACCAGCTCTGGCATATAGTACTCTCATATAATCATAAATTTCAGTTACAGTCGCTACTGTTGATCTTGGGTTTTTTGAAGTATTTTTTTGTTCAATTGATATAGCTGGACTGAGACCTTCAATTAAATCAACTTTTGGCTTTTTCATTTTGTCTAAAAATTGTCTTGCATAAGCTGATAAACTTTCAACATATCTTCTTTGACCTTCGGCATAGATCGTATCGAAAGCTAATGATGATTTTCCTGATCCAGAAAGACCTGTTATTACAACAAATTTTTCCTTTGGTATCTCCAAAGAAATATTCTTTAAATTGTGTTCTTTTGCACCCTTAATAACTATCTTTTTAAGCATAATTTTTGTTGCTTTATTTTATTTAAATTAATATTCAAGTAAAAATGTGATATATATATACATAAATCAAATCAAAAAAATTTAATTTTATATGGCAGGTAGTTTAAATAAAGTATTATTAATAGGTCGATTAGGCGCAGACCCAGAAATTAAGCAAATGGTTAATGGTAAAAGTGTAGCAAGATTGAGTTTAGCTACAAGTCAATCTTGGAAAGATAAAAATACTGGAGAGAAAAAAGAGAAAACTGAATGGCATAGGGTAGTTGTGTTTAATGAAGGTCTTGTTAATGTAGTTCAGCAATATTTAAAAAAAGGTGCTCAGGTTTATATAGAAGGACAGTTAAATACTAGAAAATGGAAAGATGAAAAAAGTGGACAAGATAAATATTCTACAGAAGTAGTAATTCAAGGTTTTAACTCATCATTGACTATGCTTGGTGGCGGTAATCAAAACACTGTAACATCACAAGATAGTAAACAAAATTTTGATCAAGATATTCAATCTAATCAAAATGAGTTAGATGATGATATTCCATTTTAGCTTTTATGCAAAAAGACGAAATTTCTAAAAATCAAAATATAAAATCTATAACAATGTATGATGAGATGAGTTCATCATATTTGTCATATGCGATGAGTGTAATAATAAGTAGGGCGCTACCTGATATTAGAGATGGACTAAAACCAGTTCATAGACGAATAATTTTTGCAATGCACAAAGGTGGTTTTGATTGGTCAAAACAGTTTAGAAAATCTGCAAGAATAGTCGGAGATGTTATTGGTAAGTATCATCCACATGGTGATCAAGCTGTTTATGACGCTTTAGTAAGAATGGTTCAAGATTTCTCAATGAGTTTACCTTTGGTTGATGGCCAAGGAAATTTCGGATCTATAGATGGCGATCCTCCAGCAGCAATGAGATATACAGAAACTAGATTGTCAAAAATTTCCCAATTTTTAATAGATGATATTGAAAAAAATACAGTTGAATTTAAAAGTAATTATGATGAAACGGAGAAAGAACCTACAGTCCTTCCAGCCCAATATCCCAATTTACTTGTAAATGGAGCCGGTGGTATTGCGGTAGGTATGGCAACGAGCATACCTCCACATAATTTAGGAGAAGTTATTAATGGAACTCTTGCATTAATTGATAATAAAGACATTAAAATTAAAGAACTTATGAAGCATATACCTGGGCCAGACTTTCCAACAGGTGGAATAATAATTGGAAAAAATATCATTAAAGAAGGTTATAAAAGTGGAAGAGGGTCTTTTAAAATAAGAGGCGAGATAGAAGTTGAAAATCTAAAAAACAATAGAGATAGATTGGTAATTACATCTATACCATATCAAATTAACAAATCAGTACTAAATGAAAAAATTGCTGATTTAGTTAGAGAAAAAAAAATTGAAGGTATAAGAGATATTCGTGATGAATCTAATAGAGAAGGTATTAGAGTAGCAATAGATTTAAGAGCAGGTGTTGAGCCAGAAACTATTAAAAGACAATTATTTAAATACACTTCAATAGAAAGTTCTTTTGGTTTTAATACTTTGGCAATTGTAGATAAGAAGCCAAAAACTTGCAATCTTAAGGAATTTATAGAACAATTTTTAAAATTTAGAGAAGATGTTGTAATAAAAAAAACTAAATTTGATTTAAAAAAAGCAGAAGATAGAGCTCATATTTTAATTGGTTTATCTGTTTCAGTGGAAAATTTAGATAAAATTATTAAAATTATTAGATCATCAAAAACACCTGATGATGCAAAAAAAATACTATTAAAAAATAAATGGAAAAATTCAAAATCTCAAAAATTTATAAAGGTAATCGAAAATAAGAAAAATATATCTCAGTATATGCTTACAGAGCCTCAGGTAAATGCAATTTTAGAACTTAGACTTCAAAAATTAACAGCAATCGGCATCAATGAAATAGAAGATGAGATTAATAAATTATCCAATTTAATATTAAATTATAAAAAAATATTAAATTCAAAAAAAGAGCTACTGAAAGTAATTAGTAATGAACTCAAATCAATAAAAGAAAAATTTTCTGTCCCTAGAAGAACAAAAATAATCGATGCAGTTTTAAATTATGATATTGAAGAGACTATTCAGAAAGAAAGTGTAATTATTACAGTTACTTTACAAGGTTATATAAAAAGAGGTGCTTTAAGCACTGTAAAACAACAAAAACGAGGCGGTAAAGGGAAAACTGGAATAATAACAAGAGACGAAGATTCTGTTGTTCAAACTTTATCTGTTAATACTCATACACAGGTACTATTCTTTTCTACAGAAGGTCTTGTTTATAGAGTTAAGGCTTGGAAAATTCCAGAGGGATCTTCTATTTCAAGGGGTAAATCTTTATTTAATATTTTACCTTTAAAAAATCATCAATCCATAAGCTCAATTATGCCTTATCCAGATGAAAATACAGATTCAAAGGGTATGTTTATTATATTTGCTACAGCAAAAGGTAAAATTAGAAAAAACCATCTAGAAGATTTTTCTTCAATAAATACATCAGGCAAAATTGCAATGAAATTAGATAGTAATGATAAAATTGTTGGAGTGAAAATTTGTAAAGATGATCAAGATATAATATTGAGTACCAAATTGGGCAAATGTATTAGATTTGAATCAAAAAAACTTAGAGTTTTTAAAGGAAGATCCTCTAAAGGTATCAGAGGAATTAATTTACATCAAAATGATGATATTGTTTCTTTGTCTATAATTAACCACGAAAATATTAAAAAAAATGGCAAATTAAATAAAAATGAGAAGTCTGAATTAAAAGCTAAAGAAAAATTTATTTTATCAATAACTCAAAATGGCTATGGCAAAAGAACAGTGCATACAGACTATAGAGTAACAAATAGAGGTGGAAAAGGGATTATTGGAATTGTGAATTCATCAAGAAATGGTGATGTTTCATCTTCATTCCCGGTTAATGATGGTGATGAAATATTAATTTCAACAAATAAGGGTAGAGTAATAAGAACAGCAGTAAAAGAAATTAGAGTAGCTGGAAGAAATACACAAGGTGTAAGAATAATTAAACTCTCCGGAGAAGAAAAAGTAGTTTCTGCAATTAAAATTGATGATAATTTAGTTTAATGAAAAAAACTGCTATATACCCTGGAACGTTTGATCCAATAACATTTGGTCATATAGATGTTATTCAAAAATCATTAAAAATAGTTGATAAATTAATTGTAGCTATATCAAACGGTACTGAAAAAAATTATTTATTTTCTATTGAAGAAAGAATCGAAATTGTAAATAAAGCATTATTTTCAGATCTCAAATTTACCAAAAATAAAATTAAAGTTATCGCATTCAACTCATTAACTACTGAATTATGTAAAAAACATAATTCAAACATTATTTTAAGAGGTTTAAGGGCCGCTTCTGACTTCGAATATGAATTTCAATTAGCTGGAATGAACAGAAAACTTAATAATAAAATAGAAACAATTTTTTTAATGTCAGATATTAATAATCAAATTATTTCATCTAGACTTATTAAAGAAATTGCTGAACTTAAAGGTGATATAAAAAAATTTACGACAAAAAGTACAATTAATTCATTAAAGAAAAAATATGAATAAATATTTGATTAATATAATTTTTTTTATTAGTTTAATATTATCTACAAATGTAAATTCAAAGGAGAATATAATGATTTTGAAACTTAAAACTGGTGATGTTAAAATAGAGTTATTTTCAGACGTAGCACCAAAGCATGTCGAAAGAATAAAAAAACTTGCAAACGATGGTTTATATGATGGTGTAGTTTTTCATCGTGTTATAGATGGATTTATGGCTCAAACTGGAGATGTTAAATTTGGAAACTCCTCTTCAAAGAGTTTTGATTTAAGAAGAGCTGGAATGGGTGGCTCTGATCTTCCAGATCTGCCTGCTGAATTTAATGATTTACCTCACGATAAAGGTACCGTTTCTATGGCTAGGTCATCAGATCCAAATAGTGCTAACAGTCAGTTCTTTATATGTTTTGAAGCAGCACCTTTTTTAGATAGACAATATACAGTATTTGGAAAAGTTATCGAAGGAATGGAGCACGTTGATAAAATTAAAAGAGGTGATGGACAAAACGGAGCTGTGTCAGATCCAGATAAGATTTTAAGTTTTAAATCTTTGTAAAATAATTAATGGCATTAAAAAAGTTTACTTTTAATGTTCTAAACAAAGACAATCAAGCAAGGTTAGGTTTAATTCAAACTCATAGAGGTAATATTAATACACCTGTATTTATGCCTGTTGGAACCCAGGCAACTATAAAAGGTGCCTTTATAGATGATATTGTTGAAACTGGAAGCGAAATCATTCTCGGTAACACTTATCATTTAATGTTAAGACCCGGTGTTAAGAGAATTCAATCTGTTGGTGGGTTACATCAATTTATGAATTGTAAATTACCTATTCTCACTGATTCAGGTGGTTTTCAAGTAATGTCTTTATCTAAATTAAATAAAGTGGATATAGAAAAGGGAGCTATATTTCAATCACATATAGATGGTAAAAAATTTATTTTAAGTCCAGAAGAGAGTATAAAGATACAAAAAGGTCTTAATTCAGATATTGTAATGGTAATGGATGAGTGTCCAAAAAAAAGTAATGATTATAAAAAAATCAAAAAATCTATGGATTTATCAATGTATTGGGCTGAAAGATCAAAAAAAGCTTTTGGAAAAAATCCACACAAAGGAATTTTTGGAATAGTACAAGGAGGGTTGTTTGGAGATCTAAGAATTGAGTCACTTGAAAGATTACAAAATATTGATTTTGATGGATATGCTGTTGGCGGATTAGCAGTTGGAGAAAGTCAAAGAGAAATGTTTAATGTTTTGGATAATATTACAGAGCTTATGCCATATGATAAGCCAAGATATTTAATGGGTGTAGGAACTCCATCTGATATATTGGGAGCTGTAAAAAGAGGCATAGATATGTTTGATTGCGTTTTGCCAACACGTTCAGGTAGAACTGGTTTAGCTTTTACATGGAATGGAAGAGTTAATATAAGAAATGCAAAATATAAAAATGATAATACTCCCTTAAATGTAGATACCAATAAATTTAATCTGAATAAATATTCTAAAAATTATCTTAATCATTTATTTAATACGAATGAAATGCTTGGTTCAATGTTGTTAACATTGCATAATATTAATTTTTATCAGGAGTTAATGAACTCAATAAGAGGAAATATTAAAAATGGCACATTTCATGAATTTCACGATAAATATATTGGTAAGCTGTAACATTATTAAAGATTGATTAAATAAAAAAAATCAATATAAGAAATGTCGTTGGGCCCTTAGCTCAGTTGGTAGAGCAATTCCCTTTTAAGGAATGGGTCGTTGGTTCGAGTCCAACAGGGCTCACCATTTTTTAGATTTCTTTTATGGGTGGATAATTTATTACAACTTCGTGCATCCATCCATTAAGCTTTTTAATTCTATTATCTGGAGAAGGATGTGTGCTCATAAATTCAGGTGGTGTTTTACCTTTATGTGCCTCTTTCATTCTTTCCCAAATTTTTGGAGCCTCTCTTACATCATAACCAGATAAAGAAGAAAATATTAATCCTAAATAATCAGCTTCACTTTCTTGCTTTCTGCTAAAAGGGTTTAAAATACCTATTTGAGATAATAAACCTACAGTGTTCATCCCTGTAGATCTGTTTATTGTTGAAAGTTTTCCTCCGGTAGCTATATCAATAATGCTAGTTCCAGTTTGAACTAATACACTTGTACTGGCTCTTTCTACAGAATGTTTTGCTACAGCATGAGCTATCTCGTGTCCCATAACAGCTGCGAGTCCATTTGTATTTTTTGTAACTTCTAGTATTCCAGAATAAACAGCTATTTTTCCACCGGGCATGCACCATGCATTTTTAACCTTATCATTATCAATTAAAATATACTCCCAATCAAAACCTTGAGTAGGATTCTCTAAATTAGATCTTTCAAAATATTCATTTATCGAATATTCCATTTTCTTGCCAATTTCTTTGATTTCGTTAAGTTTAATATTATCAGAACTAAGCTTTTCTTTTTTTTTTACCTCCTCATAGATTTTGGCAGCTTTTGCATTGAGTGTTGATTCAGGTATAAGTTTTAACTGTTTTCTATCTGTTATTGCTACTGTTGAGCATGAATTTAATCCTATTGATAGACATCCACAACCAAGTACCTGCAAAAAGTATCTTCTATTCATGTATTTATTTTTTGATCAATTTAACATTATTAAGTATAAAAAATATCATTTAATTTATATGATATGCTCGATTTAATCAAAATATTTGCTATAAAATAACTTATTTTATAATGACAAAAAAAAGAAAAAAAAAATCGTCTTTAATTGCTAGGTTAAGAAATTATTTTATTACTGGAATTATTGTTTTAGTACCAATAGGTTTTACTTTATATCTGACCGTATTTATAATTTCAATTTCATCAAATCTTATTCCAAAAGAAATTAATCCAAATAGTTATTTGCCATTTTCAATACCAGGTTTAGAAATTGCATTATCAATAATTTTTATTTCCTTAATTGGATTTATTTCACTTTCATTTATTGGAAAAAAAATTTTACAAGTAATTAATGATTTATTAAAAAAAATACCTTTCTTAAGAACAATATATGGGGCCATAGGTCAAATGACCGAAACTTTTGCTAATAAAAAAGGTAAAAAGAAAAGTGTAGTTTTAATTCAATATCCAAGCAAAGGTATATGGGCAGTTGGATTTGCTACTAAAGATAACAGGGGTGAAATTAGTAAAAAAACAAATGACGATTTAGTTAATGTTTTTGTACCTACAACACCTAATCCTACAAGTGGTTTTTTACTAATGTTTCCAAAAAAAGAAGTTATTTATTTAGATATGTCATTTGAAGAAGCATCGAAATTTATTGTTTCTGCTGGAACTTCAAATCCAAAGAATTAAGCAAGATCATTTAAAATATCAGCTCGATCGTACAATTTTAATAGTTCTCTATATTTGCTTAATTTTTGATCTTCTTTCTCTATTTTTTTAACTTCTTTTTCTGCAAGTAAAAAAAGATCCTCGTTTAAAACAGGGTCAGCCAATCTAAAACTCTGTAGTCCACTTTGCTTAAAACCAAGCAAATCACCATAACCTCTTATTTTCATATCTTCTTCAGATATTACAAAACCGTCTGTTGTTTTTTTTAAAATAGTTATCCTTTTTTTTGCATTTTCACTTAAATTAGATTTAAACATTAAAATACAATATGACTCTTTATTTCCTCGACCGACACGACCTCTTAATTGATGTAGCTGAGAGAGTCCGAACTTATTAGCGTTTTCAATAATTATTATATTCGCATTAGGAAAATCAATTCCAACCTCAATAACGGTAGTTGATACTAAAATATCTATTTTTTTATGTAAAAAATTAAGTAAAATTTTATTTTTTTCATCTTTGTTAAGTGCGCCATGTAAAATTCCGACTTTATCTTTAAATATTTTTTTAAGACTTTCGTATCTTTTTACTGAAGATTGATGATCAATTTTTTTGGACTCTTCAATCAATGGACACACCCAAAAAACTTGGTTTTGATCACTAATTTGTTTTTTTATAAATTTAATTATTTCTTCTATTTTACTATCTAACTTACTATATGTTTTTATTTCTTTTCTATTTTTAGGTTTACTTCTTATTAATGATATATCCATATCTCCAAAAACAGTCATAATCATAGTTCTGGGGATGGGTGTGGCTGACATAACCAATACATCACAATTGTTGCCTCCTTTGTCTGAAAGTTTTTTTCTCTGTTTAACACCAAACTTATGCTGTTCATCAATTATTATTAATCCAAGGTTGCTATATTTTATTTTTTCTTGAAATAATGAATGTGTACCAATTAAAAAATTGATTTTATTATTATTTAAATCAAAGAGTATTTTTTTTCGATCTTTGTAATCTGTTTTTCCCGTCAAAAGCTTTATATTAACATTTTTATCAAGTAGTTTCAGTGCAAGATCGTAGTGTTGCCTAGCGAGTATTTCTGTTGGTGCCATAAAGCATACTTGAAAGCCACTTGAAATAACATTGATTGAGCTAATTAGCGCTACTATAGTTTTTCCACTTCCTACGTCCCCCTGTAGCAACCTAAACATTTTTTGATTTGACTTTAAATCATTATTAATCTGATCTAATGCATTCAATTGAT
>CACFUH010000002.1 GCA_902569415.1 uncultured Pelagibacteraceae bacterium | reverse complement strand
AATTTTTGGAATTTCAAATATTTTAAAATCTCTACCAGATTCAATACTTGCTTGAAGAGTATATCTGCCATCAACAAATAAAAGATTTTTGTCTTTCAATATTATTGCTAATCCCGCTGAACCAGAAAAGTTAGATATAAATTTTAGTCTATTTGGAAATGAATATTCTGAAAAAAACTCATCGTTTTTTGGTATTATATAGCCATCGATATTTTTATTATGCATTAATTTTTTTAATAATCTAATCATTTTAAAACTACCTTTTTAATTTTTTTTGGTATCTTATCCATCCAGGACTTTTAATTTCATCTTCAAAATTTATGTCTTGATTAAATTCAAAATCATCTTCCACATCTTCCTCAAAATAATTATTTTTTTTAATATTTTCACTTGGCAATTCATCAATAAATCTAGATGCTAAACTATCAATCCAATCACCTTGATAAAATCTATTCATTGAAAAAGAGATAATTGCAAGTTTTTTTGCTCTAGTAATTCCAACATAAGCCAATCTTCTTTCTTCTTCCAATCCTTTTTGACCTTTTTCTTCAATTGATTTTTGATGAGGAAATAAGCCTTCTTCCCAACCAGGTAAAAATACTACGTCAAACTCCAGTCCTTTTGATGCATGAAGTGTCATTAAATTGACCTTTTTATCTTCCCAGTCTTGATCTATTGAAGTTGCCAATGAAACATGTTCTAAAAAGCTTTCTAAATTATCATACTCTTTCATTGCGTTAATTAACTCTTTTATATTTTCTAACCTATTCTCATTTTCTAAATCTTTCTTATCTTTTAACATTTGACTATAACCGGACTCATCTAAAATAGTTTGTATTAATTTTATGTGTCCTATTTTCTTGTTAAATAAATCATTTCTCCATTTTTCCAATAAATTTAGCAAAGTATTTAATCCTAATTTTGTTTTGGGTTTAATTTTATTTTCTTGAATTAATGACATTGAAGATTTTTCTAAAGATAATTTATTTTTCTTTGCGTATTCATTTATTTGCTTTAAGGTAGTTTCACCAATAGATCTCTTTGGGACATTTATAATTCTTTCGAAAGAAAGATCATCTTTATTTTGATTAATCACTCTAAGGTATGCAATGCAATCTTTTATTTCAGCACGTTCATAAAATTTTATACCACCTATGATTCTATATGGTAAGCCAATTTTTAAAAAACGTTCTTCAAATTCTCGAGTTTGAAATATTGCTCTAACTAAAATAGATATATTATTTAAGGAATACTTATTTTTTAATTTTTCTATTTCATCGCTAATCCCAACAGCTTCATCTTTTCCATTTCTAAAAGCATTTAAAGAAATTAAATCTCCTTCTTCTCCTTCTGTAAAAAGATTTTTACCAACTCTGGCTTCATTATTTGATATTAATTTAGACGCTACTGACAATATATTTTGGGTTGATCTATAATTTCTTTCAAGCCTAACTATTTTTGTATTATCGTATATTTTATCAAATTCTAAAAAATTCTTTATTTCCGCTCCCCTCCAGCTATAAATTGACTGATCATCATCACCTACGCAACAAATGTTTTGATTATATTTTGCTAAATAATTTAACCATCTACTTTGAATTAAATTTGTATCTTGGTACTCGTCAACCAAAATATATTTAAAATTTTTAGAATACATTTCAGTTATATCTGGATTTTTTTCAAAAATTTTTACTGAGTGTAGTATTAAATCACTAAAGTCACAGGCATTTAAATCAATTAGTTTAGATTGATAAATCTTATATATTTTTAGAAAACTTTTTTCTAAAACTTCTTTTTTTTTTAATACTACATCTTCAGGATACCAGCCTTTATTTTTCCATTGGTCAATTATTGCAAGAATATATTTAGGTGATATTTTTTTTGTATCTATGTTTTCAACTTTTGATATATTCTTTATAAGTTTAATCTGGTCATCTTGATCAATTATTGTAAAGTTTGAATTTAGATTTACAGCTTTTGCATGTTTTCTTAATAATTTTGCACATACAGAGTGAAAAGTACCAAGCCAAGGAATACCAACTGCTTCTTTTTTAAGAATTTTACTAATCCTATTTTGCATTTCCTTTGCAGCTTTATTGGTAAAAGTAACAGCAAGAATTTGGTTAGGATATGCCTTTTTCTTTTCAATTATATGAGCAATTCTTGAAATAAGCACTTTAGTTTTGCCCGAACCTGCCCCAGCCACTATTAAAAGTGGCCCTTCAAGAGATAAAACGGCCTCCTTTTGTTTTTCATTTAGGTTATTTAAATATTCTAAATTTAACATTCTTCTATTTTTAGTGTAAATCCTATTTTCAGCAACTATGAAAAATTACTTACCAAAGTTAGAAAGATACATTCTAAGTCTTAAAAACAACGTATCAAGTCTTAGAAGCAAAAATCCTTTTAGCATAATTATATCATCAATAGCATTAGTTTTCTTATTATTATTATATTTTACTATACCTACTTTTTATAATTATGAAAATTATGAAGAAGAAATCCAAAAAAAAGTATCAAAAGATTTTAAATTAAACCTAAAAAATATTTCGAATATAACATATTTGATAGTCCCGGCGCCACACTTTTTGATTGAAGAATGTGACTTGTATTTTGCGAATGATTCTAATGAAAAAATAACAACAGTAAGAAATTTAAAAATAAATATTTATTCCAAAAATTTACATAAAAAAGATGAAATTGAATTAAAAAATATTAATTTAAATAAACTTGATTTAGATCTACAATATATAGATATAAAGAACTTTTATAACCATTTAAAATATAGTATCACTAAACCAATTTATTTCACTAATAGTAACTTATTTTTTAGAGAACATAATAACGAAATAATTTCAATTTCGAAAATTAAAAAATTTGAATATTTTTCTAATTTACAAAATAAAGAAAAACAATTAAATATTTTGGGAAATTTATTTGGTTCAGATATTAGTTTAAAATGGAAAAAAGATTATTTAAGTCCAAGTATAACAGAAAGTAATATTAAATTTAAATATCCAAATATAAATATTTTTAACAAATTTAACAATGAAGAAGAGGAACTTACTTTGGCTCAAACAAATATAAAATTTTCTAAAAATAATTTAAACTTAAATTACAAATTTAATAGCGAAAGGATTGAGCTTTTTGATGATGAAAGTAAAAAAATTAATTATTCTAAATTAATTGGTAATATTAAATTGGACCCATTTTTTTTTGATTTAAATTTGATTTTATCAGGCATTAAAATACAAACAGTGCTAAATAATATTTTTTTAAATTTATATAAAATTAATAAATCTTCTCATACAAATTTTAATGGAAACTTAAAAATTAGTTTAAATGAAATAAATAATCGGTTATTTGAAGATTTAATAATAAATATAAATTTTTTAGATAAAAAAATTAGCTTGAATGAGTCAAGTCTTCATTTAAAAAAAGTAGGAAAAATAAATTTTTCTGATCCTGAAATTTACGAAAAAAACCAAAAAATATTTGTAAAATCAAAAATTAAATTTAATGTTTCCAACCAAGAGGAATTGTTTAGAAGGTTTTTGATTCCTAGACAAAATAGAGTAGATTTAAACAAAGTTTATTTTGAAATAGAATATAATGTTGATGAAGGAAATTATTATTTATCAAATATCAACTTCAATAAAGGAAATAATAATAAGCCAATTTTTTATGAAATTAATAATATTCAACAATTAAATAATTTAATTTCGAGAGAGTTTAAAAAAATTAGTTTGGAGTAATCATTTTTTTTGGGTCTACAATTTTATCATATTCAGTTGATTTAATTAATTTTGATTTAAGTGCCTCTTGTTTTAAAGTTGTATTATTTTTTAATGCATTTTTTGCAATTTTTGCTGCGTTGTCATAGCCAATATGTGGTGCTAAAGCGGTAACTAACATTAAAGAATTATCCAAATAGTCTTTTATTTTTTTTCTATCTGCTTTCAATCCTTTAATACAATAAAGAGCAAAATTTTTTGAACTATCAGCTAATAAATCTATTGATTGAAGAATATTGTGAGCAATTAAAGGTTTAAAGACATTTAATTCAAAATGTCCATGAGATCCAGCCATAGTAATTCCGTTATGATTTCCAATTACTTTTACACAAACCATTGTTACTGCTTCAGACTGAGTTGGATTTACTTTTCCAGGCATTATTGATGAACCAGGTTCATTAGTGGGCAAGATTAATTCTCCGTAGCCTGCTCTTGGTCCTGATCCTAAAAATCTTATATCATTAGCAATTTTCATTAAGCATACTGCAGTAGTATTTAAAGTTCCTGAAAAGTTTACTATCTCATCATGTGCTGCCAAAGCTGCAAATTTATTTTTAGCATTTTTAAATGGAAATCTGGTAATTTTTTTTATTTCTTTTACAATTTTTTTATCAAAATTTTTTTTACTATTCATACCTGTGCCTACAGCAGTACCTCCTTGAGCAAGATAATATACTTCATCTAATGCTTTTTTTATCCTATAAATACAATTTTCTAATTGAGAATGATAACCTGAAAATTCTTGACCCAATGAAAGTGGAGTAGCATCTTGTAGATGAGTTCTTCCAACTTTAATAATATTTTTAAATTTACCAATTTTTTTTTTAAGTTCTTTATTTAATAATATTAAAGATGGTAATAATTTTTTTTTTGTTTCCAAAACAATTGCAATGTGCATAGCTGTAGGGAATACATCGTTAGTTGACTGTGATTTATTTACATGGTCGTTTGGATGTACAGGCTTTTTTGTTCCTTTTTTCCCGCCTAAAATTTCTATAGCTCTATTAGCAATAACTTCATTTACATTCATGTTTGTTTGTGTACCAGATCCTGTTTGCCATACTTTTAAAGGAAAATGATTATCTAGCTTACCTTGAATTACTTCATTAGACGCCTTAACGATTGCTCTAGCAATGTTGCTAGAAATTAACTTATCTTTTTGATGAACAATAGCAGCAGCTTTTTTTATTATTGCTATAGACCTTATAATAATAGGTCTAACTAAAAATTCACCAATATCGAAATATTTTTTTGATCTCTGAGTTGAGGCTCCCCAATATTTTTCACTTGGAACATCAATAAAACCAATACTATCGTATTCTTTTCTTTTTTTCATAATTTAAAATAGGTTAAAAGCTTTATCTGTTATACATTAAATATTAAAAAAAAAATAGTAATCACATTTAAATTAGTTTTAGGAGCATTATGACAAATTTTCAAAAAGTAGGTGTCTTTATGAAAACATTTGGGCAAGAAGTTAAAACAAAAGCCGAACTTAGTAATGATAAAATAAATGAGCTTAGAATAAGCTTAATAAACGAAGAACTAGAAGAATTGAAAAAAGCAATTAAGGACAATGATATTTTGGAGGTAGCGGATGCCTTAACAGACATTTTATATGTTGCATATGGAGCTGGCCATGCATTTGGAATAAATTTAGACAAATGTTTTGAAGAAGTCCAGCAATCAAATATGAGTAAATTAGGAACAGATGGAAAGCCAATTTATAATGAATTTGGAAAAGTTATGAAAGGTCCAAATTATTTTAAACCTGATTTAAGTAAATTTTTATAAATTGAATTTATTTAATCCAACTAGGCTTGATAATTTTTATTTTTGCATTACCACAGTTAAATTCATTTTTTTCGTTAAAGTTTTCATTTAAATATTTAATCGAAGCAAAAGGAAATTTATTTTTTATTAAAACTTTGCCAATCTCATAATCATTATATTTAATAATCTCGTCTTTTAGCTCACCTTCAATTAATTGTATTGGCAACAGTCTTTTCGATAGTTTATTTTTTAATTTAATTCTTGCTGTATTTTCTTGCCCAACGTAACAACCTTTTTTAAAATCAATACCATTTAATTCTTCAAAGTTGCACTCTATACCAAATATTTTGTTTTTCAGTTGATCGGTATTTTTTTGAGCAATTCCAATTTCATGACTAAACTTATAGTATTCATCAATATTTGAAGCACTTAAATCTAATTTTTTTAAAGATAAATATAGTTTTTCTAAATTAACAACAATTCTTGCGCCCAATTCTTTTTTTCTTGGGTCTAAAAATATAGGATCTTCTCTATATTTGATTGTGAACCCAGGTAGGTTTTTAGCACCTTCAAACTCTAAAAATCTTTCATTGCTTAGTGCAGCTACTACGAATTCGTTACTCAGATTAAGTATTTTAACTTTAGACCTAAGTTTATATAGATCTAATTGATTATAAAGATTTTCAATTTGTAATTTTTCACAATCTAGCAAATATCCATTTTTATGTTTAATAATTAAAAAATCAAAAAGATATTTCCCCTGAGGCGTTAAAAGAGAAGCAAAGCAACTACTAGCTTCATTAACTTTATCAATATCATTTGTTATTAAATTCTGTAAAAATTCCCTTGAATCTTTACCTTGAATAAATAATACTCCTCGATCTTCTAATATATAAACTTTTTTTTTATTCATAATTGAAAGCAAGACATTTATAATATAGTTACTTTTCTGAAAAATGTTAGATCTAATAATAAAAAATGGACAATGTTACATCAATGGTGAACTAAAAAATGTTGATGTTGCTATTAAAGATGGAAAAATTCAACAGATTGGTCAAATTTCAGACGAAGCAAAAGAAATAGTAAATGCAGAAGGACAAACTGTTTTACCTGGATGTATAGATACACAAACCCATTTTAGAGAACCTGGATCAACCGATACAGAAGATCTACATTCTGGAAGTAGAGCGGCAATTGTTGGAGGAATTACTAGTGTGTTTGAGATGCCAAATACTAATCCACCAACATCGACTAAGACTGAATTTCAAAGAAAATTAGACCTTGCCAAAAATAGGATGTATTGCAATTACGCCTTTTATTTTGGTGCAACAGCTGATAATGCGAGTGAATTAGCTGATTTAAAAAACCTAGAAGGATGTTGTGGCATTAAACTTTTTGCAGGATCTTCAACTGGTAATCTTTTAGTTGCCGATGAAGATGATATAGACATAGTTTTTAAAAATAGTTCAAAAGTTGTAGCTGTCCATTCTGAAGATGAAGCGATTTTAAATATTAACAAAAAATTAATTAAAAATGGAGATGTGCATTCCCATCCTATTTGGAGGAGTGTTGAGTGTGCAATGTCTTCTACTAGACGAATTGTTAGAATTGCGGAGAAGTATAGCAAAAAAGCTCATGTTCTTCATATAACAACAAAAGAAGAAATTGATTTTTTATCACAACATAAAGGCAATATTACATTCGAGATTACCCCTCAGCATTTAACAATTTATGCTCCTGATTGTTATGATAAACTTGGAACCTATGCTCAAATGAACCCTCCTTTAAGAGATAAATCTCATTACGATAGGTTGTGGTATGCGATTAAAAATAATTTAAATGATACAATTGGATCAGACCATGCTCCACATTTAAAAGTAAATAAAGAAAAAGAATATCCCAAGTCGCCATCTGGTATGCCAGGGGTGCAAACCCTTATGCCTGTTATGCTTAATCATATAAATGATGGAAAATTATCTTTAAATCAGTTGATGAATCTTGTTTGTGAAAATCCGGTTAAGATTTTTGGAATTAAAAATAAAGGATTTATAAAAGAAGGATATGATGCGGACTTCACAATTGTTGATATGAATAAAACAATTGAGATTAAAAATGAAAATATTGAGAGTAAATGTGGTTGGTCTCCATTTAATGGATACAAATTTAAAGGAAGTCCTGTTGCTACAATAATTAATGGTAAAATTAAAATGAGAGATGGAAAAATAATTGGCGAACCGGACGGAGCACCAATGAAATTTAAATAACTCTTGAGGAAAAGCTATTAACCAAAACAACACCTACCACAATAAGAAATAATCCTAGCACTGCTTGCCAACTAAGACTTTGTTTAAAAAAGAAGTATCCGAATATTGCAATTGTAAATATTCCTAATCCACTCCAAGTTGCATAAACAATAGCAATGGGAATTTTATGCAATACATGAGTAAGACAATATAGGGCCGTTAAATAACAGGTAGCAGCTATAAACGTTGGAATTATTTTTGTAAAATTTTGTGTTGAAGGAAGAAGTAACGTACCCGCAACTTCACAAAAAATTGCAACAAACATAAAAATATAAGCTTTTGTCATTATTTTAATATATTGTTACTTATTAAATCCTGCTTTATTTCATCTAAAATTGCAGGATCGTCAATTGTAGCTGGCATTTTATAATCTTCTTTATCAGCTATCTTTCTAACCGTTCCTCTTAGAATTTTTCCAGACCTTGTTTTTGGCAATCTTTTAACAACTATTGCAATTTTAAAAGCAGCAACTGGACCAACTTTATCTCTTACCATTTGAATACATTCTTTTGATATTGTTTCATTATCTTTTTGAACTCCAGCTTTAAGTGCTATTAAACCTATTGGTAATTGGCCTTTTAGTTTATCCGCAATGCCAATAACCGCACATTCAGCAACTGATTGGTGTTCTGATAAAACTTCTTCAATTGCACCAGTTGACAATCTATGACCGGCAACATTAATAATATCATCAGTTCTAGACATAATCCAAATATAACCATCATCGTCAATATGACCCGCATCATAGGTTTGATAATAACCATCATAATTTGTCATATAAGTTTTTTTATATCTTTCATCAGCATTCCATAAAGTTGGAAATGTTCCAGGGGGTAATGGAAGTTTCACAACTATATCACCCATTTCGTTTGGCTTAGCTATGCTATGGTCAGGCTTAATAACTTTAACATCATAGCCTGGAACTGCTTTGCAAGCTGAACCATATTTCGTTTTCATCATTTCTATACCGGTACAATTAGAGCTTATTGCCCAACTAGTTTCAGTTTGCCACCAATGATCAATTACAGGAACGTTTAAAAGAGATTCTGCCCACTTAATAGTATCTGGATCTGCTCTTTCTCCTGCAAGAAATAAACTTTCAAATGAGCTTAAATTATACTTAGAAAAAAATTTACCCTCAGGGTCTTCTTTTTTGATAGCTCTAAAAGCCGTTGGAGCAGTAAATAAAGATTTTACCTTATATTCAGAAATTATTTTCCAGAAAGCTCCTGCATCCGGAGTTCCAACTGGCTTACCTTCAAACAATACAGTCGTGCATCCTTTAAATAATGGCGCATAAACAATATAAGAATGACCAACAATCCATCCTATGTCACTTGCTGACCACCAAACATCATCTTGATCAATGTTATAAATATTTTTCATCGTCCACTTAAGAGCAGCAATGTGACCACCAATATCTCTTACAATTCCTTTTGGAATTCCAGTTGTTCCCGATGTATATAAAATATACGCAAACTCATTTGCATTCATTTCAACACAATCTACATTTTTTGCATTTGATAATGCTTCTTCCCAACTAATTTCATTTGGAGAATTTAATTTTACCTCATTATCTGGTCTTTGAAATAATATTAATTTTTCAATTTTGTGAGATGCTAATTTTAAAGCCTCATCTACCAGAGGTTTATATTGAACTGTTCTACCTGGTTCAAAGCCGCATGAAGCTGTAAGTAAAACTTTTGCTTTACTATCATCAATCCTACTAGCTAATTCATTTGATGCAAAACCACCGAATACAACCGAGTGGATTGCACCAATTCTTGCACATGCAAGCATTCCAATGACCGCTTCTGGTATCATTGGCATATAAATAATAATTCTATCTCCTTTTTTTACTCCTTGATTTTGTAATGCTCCAGCAAATTTTGAAACTTTTTCTTTTAAATCTTTGTATGTAAATTTTTTTTTGTTACCAGTAATTGGGCTATCATAAATTAAAGCTGTTCTATCACCTCTACCATTATCAATGTGAAAATCCAAAGCATTATAGCAGGTGTTTGTAACTCCATCTTCATACCATTTGTAAAATGGAGGATTAGATTTGTTTAAAATTTTTGATGGTTTTTTGAACCAAAATATGTCATCAGCAACTTTTCTCCAAAATTCTTCTGGATTTTTAATTGATTCTTTATAAATACCCTCAAAATCTGATTTCATTTATATTTTTAATTTGATTTGTTTTTTGTTCAAAATTAAGTCTTGAGTTGTATTTAAATTTAAAAAGTTAGTAAAATCAATACAAATAAAGCTAAAAAAACTCTTCAATTAACTAAATGAATTTGCTATTTATCACCATACTTTGGATCTATTGCGGATAGATCCATGGTTTAAATTTAAACTAAAAAAAACAACTGAGAGGGAGTTTTTTATGAAAAAACTTAAATTGTTTGCTCTTGCAGCTTTAGCTCTTGTGGGCTTTTCAGGTGCAGCAAACGCAGAGACAGTTCTTTTAGCTTCTGATGACTTTGTTGGAATTTCGTTTTGGGTAATTTCAATGGGTATGTTGGCTGCTACAGCTTTCTTCTTTATGGAGAGAGGTTCGGTAGCTGCAGGCTGGAGAACATCAGTAACAGTAGCAGGTTTAATCACTGGTATTGCATTCATTCACTACATGTACATGAGAGGTGTATGGGTTCAGACTGGAGATTCACCAACTGTTTATAGATATATTGATTGGTTAATCACTGTACCATTACAGATGGTAGAGTTTTACTTAATATTAGCAGCAGTTAGAAAAGTGCCATCAGGCATATTCTGGAGATTGCTAATTGGTTCAACAGTAATGCTTGTTGGTGGTTATCTAGGAGAAGCAGGATACATTAATGCAATGCTTGGCTTTATCATTGGTATGGCTGGATGGATTTATGTATTATATGAAATCTTCTCTGGTGAAGCTGGAAAAGCTGCAGCTAAAAGTGGTAACAAAGCACTTTCAACAGCATTCAGCGCATTAAGAATGATAGTTACTGTAGGTTGGGCTATTTATCCATTAGGTTATGTATTTGGTTACCTAACAGGTGGAGTAGATGCTGAGTCACTAAACGTGATTTACAACTTAGCTGACTTTATCAACAAAATTGCATTTGGTCTAATTATCTGGGCTGCTGCAATGAGTGGACAAGGCGCAAGAAAGTAAATATCTAAGTAATATTTAATAGGGCGAGTATGTTTTGCATACTTGCCCTATTTTTTTTTACCCTTATATATTAATAAATGGCCAAGATTATCTACATAGAGCACGACGGAAAATCTCATACTATAGAAGTTGCAAATGGTTTAAGCGTAATGGAAGGTGCTGTCCAAAATAATATACCTGGAATAGATGCTGATTGTGGAGGGTCTATGGCATGTGCTACTTGCCACGTTTATGTCAAAGAAGAGTGGTTTAATAAATTACCAAAAAAAGAAGATGGAGAAGATGATATGCTTGACATGGCATTTGAGCCAAAAAAAAATAGCAGATTAAGTTGCCAGCTAATGGTTACAGATCAACTTGAAGGATTAATTGTTAATCTTCCAGAAAAACAAGTTTAATGATTAAAACAGACGCATTAATAATTGGAGCAGGTCCAACAGGGTTATTTACAGCACATCAATTAAAGCTAATTGGTCTAAGTTGTGAAATAGTTGATAACCTTGATAAGATCGGAGGACAATGTATTGAACTTTACCCAGATAAGCCAATCTATGATATTCCTGCAATTCCTGAATGCACAGGGGAAGAATTAACAAACAATTTAATTAACCAATTGAAACCTTTTGATATTAAATTTCATTTAAGCGAAAGAGTAGAAGAAGTAAAAACAAATAAAGAAAATTGGGAAGTAAAAACAAACAAAGGAACAGAATTTAGTACACCAAATATAATAATAGCTGGAGGAGTTGGATCATTTGAACCAAGAAAATTTAGCCCTAAAGAATGTGAAAAATTTGAAAATAAATCAATATTTTATTCAATAAAAGACAAAACTGTTTTCAAAGGAAAAACCGTATCAATTTTTGGAGGAGGTGATAGTGCATTGGATTGGGCAATTGAATTATCAAAGGATTCAAAAGTAAATTTAATTCACAGAAGAGATGAATTTAGAGGAGCACAAGCATCAGTAGATAAAATGAATGAATTAGTAAAAACTAAAAAAATAAATTTATTTACAAAATATCAGCTTAAAAGCTTAAGTGGCAATGAGAATTTAGAGAGCATTGAAATAGAACATGATAATAAAGAGACCAAAAATTTAAAAACAGATTATGTTTTAGGTTTTTTTGGATTAATTATGCAACTTGGACCAATAGCTAATTGGGGGTTAAATATTGATAAAAAAACAATTAGCGTCGATACAGAAAAATTTGAAACTAATCAAAAAGGTATTTATGCGGTCGGAGACATATGTACTTACCCTGGTAAATTGAAACTAATCTTATCGGGTTTTCATGAAGGGGCGCTAGCAGCCAGAGCATGTTTTAAATTAGCTAGACCAAATGAAAAATATAGGTTTGAATTTACCACTTCTTCAAAATCTATAAAAAATAGACTTGGCGTTAAAGAGTGATTGAATTATTTTCTGCAGATACACCAAATGGAAAAAAAATTGGTATTATGCTTGAAGAAATCAAGTTTGAATATAAAGTAACAAAAGTAAACCTTTTAGAAGGTGAACAATTTAATCCTGAATTTAGAAAAATAAGTCCATTCAGCAAAATACCAGTCATATTAGATCATAGTAATAATAAGGAAGCTATTTTTGAATCTGGAGCAATATTAATTTATTTAGGTGAGAAAAGTAATAAATTTTATGAAACTGAGGACAGATTAAAAATTAATCAGTGGTTGATGGCTCAAATGGGATATGTAGGACCTATAATTGGCCAACATCATCAATTCCATCATTACAATCCTGGAAAAAGTAAATTTGGTGAGGAAAGGTATTTTAAAATTACCAAATCAATCTATAAAGATTTAGATGAAAGGTTAGAACAATCTAAATATTTGTCAGGTGAAAACTATTCAATAGCTGATATTGCTACTTGGCCATGGATAGCCAGACACGAGTGGCATGATGTAGGATTAAAGAATTATAAAAACCTTACAAGGTGGTATCTAGAAATAGCAAATAGAGAAGCTGTAGTTAAAGGTTATAATTTTATGGATAAAGAAGCAAAAATTCCTTTACCTTAATCGTCTGCAAAAACTTTTTCTTCTTTTTCGTGTTTTTCTTGAGCTGCAATCGAAAGTGTTGCAACTGGTCTAGCCATTAATCTTTTTAAACCAATAGGATCTCCAGTTTCGTCACAAAAACCATAAGTTCCATTTTGTATTCTTTTTAGAGCAGAGTCTATTTTCGAAATTAATTTAATTTGTCTATTAATAGCTCTCATCTCAACATTTTTTTCAGTATAAGAGCTTGCTTGATCAACAATATCAGCAGATGTGCTATTGTCGTCCATTGAGCTGTTATAAAGAGCTTCATTATTAGTTTTAACCAGATCTGCTTTCCAATCCATTAACTTTTTTTTGAAAAAAGCTAAATGTTTTGCACACATATACTTTTCTTTTTCTTTTGGAATATAAGTTTTAGAGATTTTAACCATAGTCAAATTTTAAACGTGGCTGAATATATTCATGAATAAATAGGTGTCAAGGAACCATTAATTGTATAAATATAAGTAAAATGGCCATTAATAAAAATAATATAATAAAGTTTTTTTACATTTTTTTAACAATTCATTTAATTATTTGGACATTAATTCCAACATTAACAAATAATAATTTACCATTAGATACAATTGAAGCTTTAGCCTGGGGAAGTAATTTAGATTGGGGATTCAATAAGCATCCTCCAATGAGCGCGTTCTTGGTTGAAATTTTTTATCAAATTTTTGGTGCACAAGATTGGGCTTATTATTTATTAAGTCAAATTTGTGTAATTATTTCTTTTTTTGTTGTTTTTAAACTTGCAGAAGAATTTTTTGAAAATAAAGTTTTTTGTTTATTGTCAGTTTTATTATTAGAAGGAATTTACTTCTATAATTTTACCACTCCTGAATTTAATGTGAATATATGTTTAATGCCCTTCTGGTCATTAACAGTTCTATATTTATGGAAAGGCTTTAAAGATAATAAAACTATAGATTGGTTATTACTTGGTCTATTTGCAGGTTTTGGATTTCTATCAAAATATTTATTTATCTATTTAGGCTTAGGAATTGATATTTTTTTAATTTATATGATCTATAAAAAGAAAATTAACTTTAAATGCCTTGTCTCAATTATTTCTTTTTTAATAGTTTTATTACCTCATTTAAATTGGCTAACTGAAAATAATTATATAACGATTACTTATGGTCTTGATAGAACAGGAACAGGTGATCAAAATTTCTTGGATCACATAATTCATCCATTAGTCTTTTTAGGAAAACAAATTGGAATATTGATACCTTTCTTTTTAATGTTTTTATTTTTAAGTAGTTTAAAAAGCAAATTTAACTTTAAAGATAATAAGCTTTTGTTTTTATTAGCAATAAACATTGCTCCAATAGCTATGGTATTTTTAACCTCAATGATTATGGGGGTTAAAATAAGAACAATGTGGACGACACCTTTTTATTTATTCTTTGGAGTTTTAGTAATTTATATTTTTCAATCTCAAATTAATCTAAATAAACTAAAGGGCTTTACTACAGTATTTTTAATTTTATTTATCTTTTCTCCTTTTGCTTATGCTTATGTTTCAGTAAAAGAAACAGACAAGAGAACAGATTACAATGGTAAAGAAATTGCAAATTTTGCTCAAAAATTATTAGATGAAAATGACAGAATAAAACCATATAAAGTATTTGGTAATGAATGGATAGCAGGAAATTTATGCTATCATTTAGAATCAAGGCCGAAATGTATTATTAAGAATATGATTCACAATGATGTGAGTTATACTATGATTATTGATAAAAAAGGTGATGAAATGATTTTTGTAAATAATAAACTTATAAAATTAAAAAAAAATTCTAATAAATAATTAAAATAAATTATGAACATAAGCGATAAATGGAAAAAAATATTATTCATTATAGTAATTGTTGCGGTAATCGAGTTTTCAGGCTTTGGTATAATTGCATCTTTGCTTAGATTAATAAGCTCTGCTAGCTAATGAAAATAAAAATATTAATACCAGTTTATAACGACTGGCAGTCTGTTTTTAAACTTTTAGAAAATATAAATTCTGTAGTTTTTAATCTAGACCATGAGTTTTCAGTAATTATTATTAATGATGCATCAACCGAAACTAAGCCTGAATTATTTGTTAATTTAGAAAAGTTAAATTCCATTAAAATTATAAATATGAAAGAAAATAGAGGGCATGCAAGGTGTAATGCAACAGGATTAAAACATATTTTTGAAAATGAAGAATTTGATTATGTAATTCCAATGGACGGTGATGGAGAAGATAGGCCTGAGGAAATAAAACAACTTATAGATAATTTAAATTATCACCCTGATAAACCAATTGTTGGAGAAAGAATTAAGAGATCAGAGGGAATTTTTTTTAAATTTTGCTATTTTGTTCACAAGATAATAACCTCTACTTTTACAGGACAGTCTATAAAATATGGTAATTATACTTGTTTACCAAAATCAATTGTTGAGAAAATGATTAATGAAAAAGCTACTTGGAGTAGTTTTTCAGGTGCGCTTGCAAAAGTTGCAAAAGATAGAGCAACAATTCCATCTGAAAGAGGAACAAGATATTTTGGTCCTTCTAAAATGAGTTTTAAAAACTTATTAATACATTCACTTTCTATTATTAGTGTTTTTAAAATAAACGTACTAATTAGATCAATATTATTTGTGTTAGTTTATTTATTTTTAATTCAACAAAAAATAACAATAGTAATGCTAATTCCAATCATATTGGTTTTTGTATTAATAGTTTCAGTATTTGCTATATCTAAAAGAGAAAATTTAGACGAATTGAATAATTCATTATTAAATATCTCAAATATTGATGATTTAAAATAATGATTTTAAACTCTAAACAAGTTGATGCTTACAAGGATGATGGAGCAATAATAATAAGAGATGTATTTAAACCTTGGATAAATATTTTAAGAGATGGTTTTGATAAAGTTTTAAAAAATCCAGGACCACATGCTCGTGAAAATACAAGTATTAATGAAAATGGTAGATTTTTTGAAGATTATTGTAATTGGCATCGAATTCCAGAGTTTAAAAAATTTGCTAAAGATTCTCCAGCTGCACAAATAATTGCTGAGGCTACAAATTCAAAATCAGTACAAATATTTCATGATCATATTTTTGTAAAAGAACCTATTACAAGCAAAGCAACTCCATGGCACCAAGATATGCCATATTATTGTGTTGATGGGGAAGATACAGGAAGTTATTGGATACCTCTCGATGAAGTTAGCAAAGAAAATACTTTAAAATTAATATTAGGTTCACATAAATGGAATAAACTTATTCAGCCTACAAAGTGGTCTAATGATAAACCTTGGTATAAAAATAATAATGATTTTATGGAGATGCCAAGTATTGAAAATTTTAATAATAAAATAATGATACCTGATCTTAAATTAGGTGATGCTGTTTTGTTTAATTTTAAAATAGTTCATGGAGCATCTGGAAATAATTCTCAAGATCGAAGACGTGCTTTTTCTATGCGTTTTACAGGTGATGATGTACGTTATTTAGACCGTGGAGGAGAAACATCACCTCCTTTTACTGGCATTAATTTAAAGTCAGGAGACACTTTAAGGACCGATTGGTTTCCTATTGTTTGGAGCACTTAATTTATGATTAAAGTAATTCCAAAAAAAAATAAAATTGCAGCAGAAATAATATGTGATGTTAAAAATTTAAAAAAAGCTGAAATTAAAAAAATTAAATCTGTATTAAATAATTGTGGAATAATTTATTTCAAAAATCAAAATCTATCTTCAAAAAATTATTTAAATTTTGCGAAAAAATTAGGAATTCCAGCAGATTATCCAAGATTAAAAGGTTTAAATCCTAGATATAGTAAAATAACCGTAGTTGAAAGAAAAGCTACAGATAAGGGACCAAGTTTTGGCGAACAATTTCACACTGACTCAATTTACACAAAAAAGCCTCCTAGATTTACAATGTTGTTATCGAAATTAGTACCCAGAAAGGGTCTGGCAAATACAGAGTTTTCTTCACAATATTTAGCTTATAAAAATCTACCTCATAATATAAAAAAAAAATTAAAAAATCTAAAAGCAATTTATTCTTCTGAAGGGCCTATATCCATTACATTAAAGGAAAGAACAAAAGAAAAAGGGAAACAAAAAAACGAATTAATTTCTAAACATAAAATAATAAAAAAAATTAATAAAAAGTTAAGTATATTTTGTAGCCCAGGTCATTTTATAGGATTTAATAATATAAATAAAAAAGAAGAAACAAAATTAAAAAAATTTTTATTTAAACATCAAGTTAAAAAGAAATTCCAATACTCTTTGGAGTGGGAAAAAGATCAATTAGCAATTTGGGACAATAGATCAATGTTGCATCAGGCTACTCCATTTAAAGGCAACAGAATAATGCATAGAATTACAATATACTAAGTTAAATGAATAAATATTCGGTCTTATTTTAAGCTTGCATTTCATTAAATAAGTTAAGAAAATACTTTTATAAAATATGTCTGATAAAATTAAATATTTTCTTGAAGAGAGCAAAATGCCAAAAACTTGGTATAATATTGCTGCTGATCTTCCAAAACCACTTTCGCCAGTTCTTCATCCTGGTACACTTAAGCCAATTGGGCCGGATGATTTAGCTCCATTATTTCCAATGGCACTTATAGGACAAGAAGTTTCACAAGATAGAGAAATTGAAATTCCAGAACCTGTTAGAGAAATTTATAAACAGTGGAGACCTTCACCATTGTATAGAGCAAGAAAATTAGAAAAGGCATTAGATACAACTGCTAAAATTTATTATAAATATGAGGGTGTTAGTCCGACAGGAAGTCACAAACCTAATACTGCTGTAGCCCAGGCTTTTTTTAATAAAGAAGAGGGTACAAAAAAAATTACAACAGAAACAGGAGCAGGACAATGGGGAAGTTCTCTAGCATTTGCATGTTCAATTTTTAAAATCGAACTTGATGTTTATATGGTTAAAGTTAGTTACGAACAAAAACCATATAGAAAAATGATTATGCAAACTTTTGGTGCAAATTGTTATGCTAGCCCATCAAATAGAACTCCAACAGGTAAAGCAATTTTAGAAAAAGATCCAAACAATACTGGAAGTTTAGGAATAGCTATATCTGAAGCAGTTGAAATGGCCGCACAAGACGATCATACAAAATATTCACTTGGAAGTGTTTTAAATCATGTATTGATGCATCAAACGATTGTGGGAAATGAAGCAATAATGCAAATGGAAATGGCCGATGATTATCCGGATATATTAGTTGGATGTACAGGTGGAGGAAGTAATTTTTCTGGATTAGCTTTTCCTTTCCTTGGAAAAAAGTTTAGAGAAAAAAAAGATATTAAAGTAATTGCTTGTGAACCAAAATCTTGTCCTACTTTAACTAAAGGAAAATTTGCATATGATTTTGGAGACACAGGAATGCGTACGCCATTAGTTAAAATGCATACTTTAGGATCTTCATTTATGCCACCATCAACTCATTCAGGTGGTTTAAGATACCATGGTATGGCTCCTTTAGTCAGCCATTTAACAGATTTAGGCGCTATTGAACCTAAAGCATTTGGCCAAAAAGAATGTTTTGAAGCAGGAGTAAAATTTGCAAATGCCGAAGGTATTGTTCCAGCACCAGAAGCTACTCACGCTGTTAAGGGTGCAATAGACGCAGCACTTGAATGTAAAAAAAATGGAGAAAAGAAAACAATTCTTTTCAATTTATGTGGTCATGGACATTTTGATATGCAAGCATATGGAGATTATTTCAATAATAAGCTTTCAGATGACAGATATAACGAGGCTGATGCAAATAAAGCTTTAGAAAAACTACCTAAAATTGCATAGTAAAAAAATTAATCATTATTATTAATATTTATAACTAAAAAATAGAGTTGCTCTATTCAGTTCTATTAATTAAATATCTCCATGTATTTTATAAATCCATTTAAAGGTTTAAGACCAACAAAAGAAAATGCCTCATCAGTCGCGGTTTCTAGCACTGATCATTTATCAAAAGACTCTGTTGTAGATCATAAAAATAACAATTCCTGGAGTTATTTAAATGTTTTTGGTGAAAAGGATAATTCCAAATCTAAAGAACAATTTGAATTAATGAAAAAAAAATCAATCTTAAAAAAAGATAAAAAAAATTCATTTTATATCTATAAAATATCAACAGGAAATCATTCACAAGTAGGTATAGTTGGAACTGCAAAATTGTCTGCCTATGACAACTTACATATTCGAGGTCATGAAGAAATATTTTTTGAAAGATCTCAAAAAAGAATGAAACAAATGGACAATTTAAATGCACAAATAGGTCCTATATACGCTGTGTATCCTGATAACAGTCAACTTAATGGTTTAGTAGAAAAAGAGTTAATTAATTCTCCAGAATACTCTTTTAATGGAATGGACGGAAGTAAGCATGAGATGTGGGTTGTTGACGATGAAAATAAAGTTTTAGAAATATCTGATTTGTTTAACTCTATAAATAGAATTTATATTGCAGACGGACATCATAGAATGGATGCATTGTTAAAACTCTCAAAATTTAAGCAACATAAAAACCACGATCATACTGGAAGTGAATTATATAATTATTTCATGATAGCAATTTTTCCAACAAGCCAGGCAAGGATACTTGATTACAATAGACTTATAAAAGATTTATACGGATACTCACCTTCAGATTTTATTAAGGAAATTAAAAAAAAGTTTAAAGTTGAAAAACAAAGTTCTTCATTCAAACCTGAAAAATCTCAAATATTTGGAATGTATTTAGAAAAGCAATGGTATTCTTTGGAACTTAAAGAGAAACCTCATCAAAATTTATTTCATATTATTAATTTAGATATAAATTTGTTGCACTATTATCTACTAGAACCTACTTTAGGCATAGGTGACCCAAGATATGATAATAGAATTGATTTTTTGGCGGGTTTTCATGGATTGGAAGGTATTGAAAAAAAAGTAGATTCTGGTGAAGCAAAAGTTGGTTTTGCTTTATTCGCCACGCAAATGGAAAATGTAATTAACTTTGCAGATAAAAAATTAAATATGCCTCCCAAATCGACTTGGTTTGATCCCAAACCTTTAGATGGTCTAGTGGCATACGATTTTGAATAAAATTTATTATTTTCTATTTATGTTCTATTGCTGCGTCAATTGTTCATTATTTATTGCTAAAAAATATATATAAAAAAAATAATGATATATTTTTTTAAAAACAAATATATCTAAAAACTTATTTTATGGAAAAGCCAAGCTCAAAACCAGATAATCCAAATTTTTCTAGCGGACCTTGCTCTAAGCGCCCAGGTTGGACTATAGATGCATTAAAAAATACACCGATAGGAAGGTCCCATAGACACAAAGTATGTAAAGAAAGATTAAATGAAGTAATTGTTAAATCAAAAAAAATTCTTCAATTACCCGAAGATTACCATGTAGGTGTAATGACTGGTTCAAACACTGGAGCTTTAGAGGCTGCTCTGTGGTCTCTTTTAGGATGCAAAGGTGTTGATGTCTTAGCTTGGGAAAATTTTGGAAAAGATTGGGTTATAGACATTCTTGATCAATTAAAAATAAAAGATGTAAACAGTCATGTAACTGATTATGGAATTCTTCCTGATTTATCAAAAGTGAATTTTAAAAATGATGTAGTTTTTACTTGGAATGGTACAACAGCAGGTGTCAGAATTCCAAACGGTGATTGGATACCTGAAGATAGAGAGGGTTTAACAATTTGTGATGCTACGTCTGGTATTTTTGCTATGGATATGGATTATAGTAAGTTAGATGTAATTACTTGGTCGTGGCAAAAAGTTTTGGGTGCGGAAGCCGCTCATGGAATGATAGCAATTTCTCCACGAACTGTTGAAAGATTAGAAAACCATATACCACCTTGGCCAATTCCAAAATTATTTAGATTAGCAAATAAGAAAAAATTAATTAAAAGTATATTTGAGGGAGGAATAATTAATACACCTTCAATGATTTGCGTTGAAGATGGTCTTGATGCTTTGAATTGGGTTGAGTCAGTAGGTGGGACTAAAGAATTAGTAAATATTTCAAATCAAAATTTAAAAATTGTAGAAGATTGGATTGAGAAAAGTGAAAATTTTGAATTTATGTGTGAAGATAAAAATATTAGATCTTCAACAAGTATAACTGTTTTAATTAAAGATGAATGGTTTACGAAACATAATGAAGAAGATCAAAGAGGAGTATTAAAAAAATTATTCTCACTTCTAGAAAAAGAAGGTGTTGCTAATGACATTAATGGTTATCCAAAAGCACCACCTAGTATAAGAATTTGGGGTGGATCAACTGTACAAAACAGTGATATGAAAGCTCTTTTACCTTGGATTGATTGGGCTTATAATTCTGTGAAAAATAATGCCTAAAGTTCTAATTTCAGATTCAATGAGCAATGTTGCTCAAAAAATTTTTGAAAAAAATAATATTACAGTAGATGTAAAAACAGGTTTATCTGAAGAAGAAATTATTAAAATTATTCCTGAATATGATGGAATGGTTGTTAGATCTGCTACAAAAGTTACTAAAAATATAATTGAAGCTGCAAAAAATTTAAAGGTAATTGGTAGAGCTGGTGCTGGTGTTGACAATATAGATGTTCCTATGGCAAAGGAAAAAAATATGATTGTTATGAATACACCTGGTGGAAATGCTAATGCAACAGCCGAACATGCATTTGCTTTAATAATGTCAGTGCTTAGAAGAGTTCCTTTTGCTAATGAAACAACACACAAAGGCCAGTGGGAGAAAAAAAATATTAAAGGTACTGAACTTTCAAAAAAAACATTGGGCATAATAGGTTTTGGAAATGTGGGAGTAAGATTAAGTAATCTTGTAAAAGGTTTTGATATGAAGATACTTGTGAACTCAAAATCTCTAGAGTCCAGAAAAAAAGATTATCCACATGTAGAAAACGTAAGTTTTGAAGATTTGATAAGTAAAAGCGATATTATAAGTTTTCATTGTAAAGCACCCAAGGATGGAAAGCCAATGATTAGTAAAGAACATTACAAAAAAATGAAACCAACATCTTATATAATTAATGCTGCACGCGGAAATATTGTTGATGAAAAAGATTTAAATGAAGCTTTAAATGAAGGTTTAATAGCTGGAGCAGCTGTAGATGTTTTTTCAAAAGAACCAGCAAAAGAAAATATTTTGTTTAATAACCCAAAAGTAATTGCAACACCACATATAGCAGCTTCTACAACTGAAGCGTCAATTGTGGTTGCCGAAATGGTTGCAAATCAAATATCAGACTTTTTATTAAAAGGTATTAAATTAAACACTGTTTAGTGAAAGAGATATTATTAATAATATTAATATTATTTTTTAATTCAAATTCTTTTGCAAATTTCAAAGAAATTAAAAAAAAAGCCGTAGTAAATAAACCAGAAATAATTTTCCCAATTCCAAAAAATC
Source organism: uncultured Pelagibacteraceae bacterium (assembly GCA_902569415.1). Lineage (GTDB taxonomy): Bacteria > Pseudomonadota > Alphaproteobacteria > Pelagibacterales > Pelagibacteraceae > Pelagibacter. The sequence continues at coordinate 41,581 of CACFUH010000002.1, read as the reverse complement.
TTAAAAATTGTCAAACTAAACTTTATGTAAGCCCAGAATTAAATAAAATTGAACCAATTTTAAAAGTTAAAGCGCCCATTGGGTATGGATTAGATGATAGATATGATTATGCACTAAGCAGATTTACAAATTTCACTTTTCCATGCAGCGGTGGAAATATAGAGGCTTGTGAGCATGTAAAAAACATAATTTTAAATTGGGCAAAAGCTAATGCAGCAAAAAGAACTGGGCCATCAGATCATGAGGGCAGGCATTGGAATGATACATTAACAGTAAATTTGTATGTTGCATCACCGATGTTAGCTGCTTACTCATTCGCCAAGCAGATTATAAGTATACCGCAAGAAGAAGACAGAATTATAAAAAACTGGTTTAAAAAAATTGTGAAAAAAAATCAACATTTATTGTATGGAAAAACTTACGACTACGGTGGCGCCAGTGGAACTCCAAAAAGAGCTCACAACCATGCTTTATCTTCTGCTGTTGCTCACATGCAACTTGGCATCCTAATAGACAATGATAAAGAGTTTAAAAAAGCATTTAGAAATTATGAATCAGCAATTAGGCATCAAAGAAAAGATGGTAGTTTACCTATTGAAGTAAGGAGAGGAGGAAGAGCCATGTTTTATCAAGGAAGAGCAATGAATGCTCTTGCCGTAATAGCAATTATTGCTGAACATCAAGGTTACAATATTTGGGAGTTAGATTTTAAAGGAAAAAATTATCATAATTTAGTTAAATTTTTTATAGATTTTACGGAGAATAATGAATTAGTTTTTAAATATGCAAAAGAAAATCGCTCACCCGGACCAGCAAAAAATTATAAAGTTCAAGATCTTAAATCAAATTCAGGAAGTAACTGGGGATGGCTGTACGCTTACGCTTCAAGATTTCCAGATCATGAAAATATTCAAAGATTAAAACAATGGTCTGAAAATAAAAATAATCTTAATAATTATCAAAGAAAAATAGTCACTGTATTTGAGAATATATCAAAAAAAGGATTTGGCAGTGCTTCCTGGACAGTGGTTGAACCTTACTGTCATTTCACTAAATAGCTCTTATTGTTGGTAGACAATAAAAATCAGCTGTATCTATTCTAGAAGAATGCTCTCTTTTCATATTCCATCTCCTTTGAACTCCAGCACTGGCAAGACTTATTGCGGATCTTCCATATTTGTAATTTGTATTATCAATTGATCTCATTAAACTATTTATCTTTTCATCTTTTTCAGATGAAAATAAATTCTTTTTTCCATCGTCATTTGACAGTCCTGTTAGTAACACGCCTGCTTTTTGATAACGATAACCATTTTTGAAAATACTTTCTAAAGCAGATAAGGCAGTCTTAACTATTTCGATACTATTGTTTGTTGCAATTGGAAAATCAATTGTTTTTGAATTTGAATAATATCCAAACTTATTTTGAAAAGGACTTGTTCTAATGAAAATAGTTATTGATTTTGCAATTAAAGACTCTGATCTAATTTTTTCTGAAGCATTTAAACAATAATTTGCAATAGCTTCTTTTAGTTCTTGAAATTTTTCTACTCTTTGACCAAATGAACGTGATACTACACAGCTCTTTCTTTTTGATACACTTTTTTCTAAACCAATACAAGTAATACCTCTAAGTTCCATTGCAGTTCTAGAACTTAAAACATTAGAACTTTTTTTAATCCAAGTATTAGATATGTTTTTCAATTGTTTAGCATTATAAATTCCATTTTGATGATAAAATTTAGTTAATTGTCTTCCAACACCCCAAACATCATTTATTTCTACCTTCTCTAGTATTGGATCAATATTTTTAACTCCAACTAAACTTGTAACTCCAGATTCTTTTTTTTTAGCAATATGATTTGCAACTTTGCTTAAGGTTTTTGTTTTAGCAATCCCAATACTTGTTGGAATACCAGTCCATTGTAAAACTGTACTTCTAATTTCTTTTCCAACATCTTCTATCTCATCATCAGGAAAATTTGATAAATCTAAAAAAGCTTCATCAATTGAATAAACTTCCATATCAGAGTTAAAACGTTTCAAAGTTCGCATCACTCTTCTTGAAATATCTCCATACAAAGAATACCCAGATGAAAAAACTTGAACGTTGTTTTTAATAATAATATCTTTTGCTTTAAAATAAGGTTCTCCCATTTTTATTCCTAATGCTTTTGCTTCATTAGATCTTGAGACAATACAGCCATCATTATTTGATAAGACAACAACAGGTTTTTTTCTTATTTTAGGATTAAATAATCTTTCACACGAAACATAGAAAGAATTACAATCAACTAACGCTATTTTTTTAGTATGTTGAATGGATGACATAAGTTACAACCCCCCAAATAAAAATATCCTCTTCTTCATTAATTAAAATTCTATCCTCAAAGTTTTTAGAACCAGATGTTAAAAATTTTTTATCTCTCTCTTGAACAAAACTTTTAACTACAAGTTCGTCATGAACATTTGCTATAACTGTTGAAAAGTTTTTTGGTATTAGGCTTTTATCAACTAGCAACAAATCTCCATTATTAATACCAACATCGACCATTGATTTTCCTTGAACTCTTATGATGAAAGTTGCTGGAACATTTTTGATTAAATGAACATTTAGATCAATATCTTCCTCAATATAATCTGTTGCAGGAGACGGAAAACCAGCGCCGGCTTTGTGTAAATAGTAAGGTATTGTTAGCTTCATAAATGTTCTTCTTTTGTTCTAATTAATATATAAGTTATTCAGTAGTGTCAATCAGGTTGTATTTTGAGTCTGGAAGTGAATCAAAAGTGAATCAAAAGGTGAACATTGAAACTACATTTTGTGGCCTTGTGGATAACTTTAACCAAGGATAGTTTAAACCCCATACCGAATATGAAAAAACTTATAGGAATAATAGTTCTGAGCCTGTTATGGAGCGGCATTGCTTCAGCAAAAAGTCTCAGAGTTATTGATGGTGACACAATTATTCTAAATGGAGAAAAAATACGTTTTTCAGGAATTGATACACCAGAGTTAAAACAAACTTGTTTGAAAGACAACGAAGAAGTAGGTTGTGGTATGCTTGCAAAGATGCTTCTAGTTAAAAAGATTGGTAATAATACACCTGTATGCATTGGTAAAGAAAAGGATTTTTACAAAAGAACTCTAGCAGAATGTTTTGTTAAAGGTGAAAGCTTGTCAAAATTTTTAGTAAGAAGTGGCTATGCTTTTGCTTATAGAAAATATTCAACAAAATTTGTTAAAGATGAAGATTTTGCAAAAACAAACAAACTAGGGATGTGGTCAATGACTTTTAAATATCCATGGGACTTTAGAAAAGGTTTATAAAAAATTAAGGGAGAAAAATAAATGAGAAAATTAACATGCCATTGTGAAGGGGTACAAGCAGAAGTAAACGTTCCAGAAAAAGGATTTGAAAAGATTATGCGTTGTAATTGTTCTATCTGTAAAAGAAAAGGATATATTATAGGAGTTATCGGGCCAGATGATTTTAAACTAGTTAAAGGGGAAGATCTTTTAACACTTTATCAATTTAAAACAAAAACTGCTCAGCATTATTTTTGTAAAATTTGTGGCATTCACACTCATAACAGACCAAGAAGTAATCCAAAAATTTACGGTGTAAATATTGCTTGCATTGATGGTATAAAACCATTCGAGATAGAAAATGTTCCAGTTAATGATGGAGCAAACCATCCCTTAGATCAAAAAAAATAATTTTTATATGCATCCAATTGACGAGTGTTATAAGAAAGTAAAGAATGATTGTTTTAAATTTATAAATTTACAAGAAACAAAAAAAAATAAATTTAAAAACAAAAATAATATGCTCAAATCTTATTTAATACCTTTGAGCTTTTGGATTAAAAAAAAATCAAAAAAAAAATCCCCATTGATTATTGGTTTATCTGGTGGCCAAGGCACAGGAAAGACTACAATCACTTCGATAATAACCTTAATACTAAGAAAATATTTTAAACTTAAAGTTTTTCAAGTTTCTATTGATGATTTTTACAAAACCAGAAAAGATAGAATAAAATTGTCAATTACAAAACACCCTTTATTAATTACAAGAGGAGCGCCAGGGACTCATGATTATAGAATTATTTATGAATTCTTTAAAAAAATTAAAAATAAAAAATTTAGCAAACTAAGATTACCAAAATTTGATAAATCTAAAGATGATAGATATAACAAAAAGTTATGGTATAAAATTAATTCAAGACCAGATGTAATAATTTTTGAAGGCTGGTGTGTTGGTGCAAAAGCTCAAAAAAAATCAGAGCTTGTTAGATCAATAAATTCCTTAGAAAAAAGAGAAGATCCAGATTTAGTTTGGAGAAATTATGTTAATATTCAATTGAAAACACATTATAAAAAATTGTTTAAACAAATTAATGAAATAATTTATCTTAAAGCTAATAATTTTAAAATGCTTCAAAAATGGAGAATAAAACAGGAAAAAACACTTTGGTTAAAATCAAAAAATAAAAGAAATTTAAGAATTATGAATAGAGGTGATATAATAAATTTTATGCAAACATACCAAAGAATTACCCAAAACATGTTTAAAGATGTGCCAAAATATGCCTCGATTATAATGAAATTAAATAGTAATCATCAAATAAACTCAATTAAATTTAAATAAATGAAAAAAGCAATTTTAATTATAATTTCATTAATTTTCTTTGTGCCACAAGTGTATGCAATTACACTTACCGAGGCTCTCACTCAAGCTTATAAAAATAATCCTGAATTAAATGCTGAAAGAGAGAATATTAAAGTTTCTGAAGAAGATTTAAATATTTCTAAAGGAGAATATCTTCCAACTCTAACTTTGAGTGGAAGCAAAAGTCAAGAGAATACAAATAAATTAACCAATCAATCCGGAGGAGATGCGTCTATTACAGATGTAGACCCTCTATCAACTTCTATAACTATAGAACAAACATTGATTGATTTTGGAAGAAGCGCTCAAAATGAAAAAAATATAATTGGAATTAGTCTTGCAAAAGCAAAATTATTAAAAAAAGAACAAGATATTTTATATAAAGCTATAGAAGCTTATACAGGTCTTATTTTAGCGAATGAAAAATTTGAAATTAATAAAGCAAATGTTAATTTATTGGAAAGACAGGTTGAGACAGATAGCATTAGACTTGAAAGAGGCCAAGTTACACTTTCAGATGTTGCTCAATCAGAATCTTCTTTAGCTGAAGCTCAAGCAAGACTTATTCAATCTGAAAATGAAGTTTTAACAAGTAAATTAAATTATGAAAATATTATTGGACCACTAACCAACTCAAAATCATTAGTTAAAAATTCAACATTAAATTTTATAATGCCAAGTAGTTTAAATTCAGCAATTGAATTATCAAAAAAAAATAATCCTGACTTAACAATTTCTAAATTAGAGTACGAACAATCAGAAAAAGATACAATAATTGCAAAATCTGATTTATCGCCAACTGCTAAATTATCTTTTGAAAGATCTTATAGCGAAGATCTAAGCTCTACTTACGATGAAAGAGAAAAAGATATTTTAAAGGCAACAGTATCTTGGCCTTTTTATTCAGGAGGCAAAAATAGAGCTACCTATAACAAAAAACAAAATTTGCAAACTAGAAAAAGATTACTTTTAAATAATACAACTAAGATAAATGATACAAATGTTGCAAGTGCTTGGTCAAATTTTCAATCTAGCAAAAGTTTATTAAATTCAGTTGAACTACAAGTTAAAGCGGCAGAAATAGCAAATGAAGGAATTACTGCAGAGTATGAAAGTGGTGTTGGAAGAACAACTCTAGAAGTTATCCAATCAAATTCTTTTTTGTTAAATGCTCAAATTTCATTAGCTAATTCAGAAAGAAACTATCTTCTTTCCCAATTCAATCTTTTAAAATCAATAGGTTTGCTTAATAGCGACTATTTAAAAATCAAATAAATTGCGGTTTTTTTGAGCTAAACAAACATTTTTATTGCTAATGAGAACAAAATGTGTACATTTAAAACATGATTCGACTGTTAAAAAACGTAAAAAAAAAGGCAAAAAATGACTAAAAATAACTTAAAAGTGGTGAAATCCACTAAAGATAAAGAATTGGAAAACAAAGAAAAAAATAAATCTCTAGAAGCAGCAATTAGCCAAATTACAGATAATTTTGGAAAAGGTTCTGTAATGAAGTTAGGCCAACAAAAAGCTATGGATGTTGAGTCTGTTTCAACAGGGTCATTAAGTTTAGACCTTGCACTTGGAATAGGTGGATTGCCAAAGGGAAGAATTATTGAAATTTATGGACCAGAATCATCTGGAAAAACAACGCTAGCTTTGCAAGTTATAGCAGAAGCACAAAAAGCTGGTGGTATTTGTGGATTTGTTGATGCAGAGCACGCATTAGATCCAGTTTATGCAAAAAAATTAGGTGTTGATACTGAAGAGTTATTAATTTCTCAACCAGATACTGGTGAACAAGCTTTAGAAATCACTGATACTTTAATTAAATCAGGATCAATGTCAGTTATTGTGGTTGATTCTGTTGCAGCATTAACACCAAGAGCTGAAATTGAAGGGGAAATGGGAGATCATCATGTAGGCCTTCAATCAAGATTAATGAGTCAGGCATTAAGAAAACTAACTGGTTCAGTTTCAAGAACAAATACAATGGTTATTTTCATTAACCAAATTAGAATGAAAATTGGTGTAATGTTTGGAAGTCCAGAAACAACCTCAGGAGGAAATGCACTGAAATTTTATTCATCAGTTAGAATGGATATAAGAAGAATAGGTGCCATCAAAGATAAAGAAGAAATTATTGGAAATGCAACTAGAGTAAAAGTTGTTAAAAATAAAGTTGCACCACCATTTAAGGTAGTTGAATTTGACCTAATGTATGGAAAAGGAATAAGTAAAACTGGAGAACTGATTGATCTTGGAGCAAAAGCAGACATAGTTGAAAAATCAGGTGCTTGGTATGCCTACAAGGGAGAAAAAATTGGTCAAGGAAAAGAAAATGCAAAATTATTCCTTGAACAAAATCCTAAGGCTGCAGCAGAAATAGAAATGGCAATAAGAGAAAAAGCTGGTCTTATTTCTAAAAAAATTGAAGGTAATCCGATTGAGAAAGAAAAAGTAGAATCTCCAGAGGAAGTACCTACGAAAAAAAATTAGCATATAACTTTTAGTTATTAAAAGGCGCTCTTTTGGGCGCCTTTTTTCCCTATAGATATATAGACATCATATAAAAAAGCTGTATTTTAGAAATATGGCAGACAAAACACTTAATGAAATAAGAAGTACTTTTCTCAAATATTTTGAGAAGAATGGTCACAAAATTGTGGATTCTAGTAACTTAGTTCCTAATAACGACCCAACATTAATGTTTGCAAATTCAGGAATGGTTCAATTTAAAAATGTTTTTACTGGGTTAGAAAAAAGAGATTATAAAACAGCAACCACATCCCAAAAGTGCGTAAGAGCTGGAGGAAAACATAATGACCTTGAAAATGTTGGCTATACACCAAGGCACCATACATTTTTTGAGATGCTTGGAAATTTTTCATTTGGAGATTATTTTAAAGAAAGAGCAATTGAACTAGCTTGGAATTTAGTAACCAAAGACTTTGGTTTAGACAAAAATAGGCTTTATTTCACAGTTTTTAACGAAGATGAAGAAGCACTTAATCTTTGGAAAAAAGTAACAGGACTAGGAGAAGATAAAATTATAAAGATTGCAACATCAGATAATTTTTGGTCGATGGGTGAAACAGGACCTTGTGGCCCTTGTTCAGAAATATTCTATGATCATGGTGACCATTTAAAAGGTGGATTGCCTGGCACAAAAGACCAAGATGGAGATAGATATATTGAAATTTGGAATTTAGTATTTATGCAATTTGAACAAATTTCTAAAGAAAAAAGAATAAATTTACCAAAACCTTCTGTTGATACAGGAATGGGTTTGGAAAGAATTGCAGCCTTACTACAAGGCACACATGATAATTATGAAACAGATCATTTTAAAAAATTAATAAATTCAATTTCAGAAGCAGCTAAAGTTAAACCTGATCAAAAAAATGTTTCTAGTTTTAGAGTAATAGCAGATCATTTGAGAGCAAGTTCGTTTTTAATTGCAGAAGGTGTCTTACCATCAAACGAAGGAAGAGGCTATGTATTAAGAAGAATTATGAGAAGAGGGATGAGACATTCTCATTTACTAGGATCGAAACAACCAATTTTTTATAATATTTTTAAAACTTTAATGGATGAGATGTCAGGAAATTATCCTGAACTTGTAAGAGCAGAGTCTTTAATTAAAGAAACTTTAAAAACAGAAGAAGAAAAATTTTTAGTTTTATTAGAAAGAGGGATGAAAATTCTAAATGATGAAATTTCAAAAATCGATAAAGTTTTACCTGGTGAAGTAGCTTTTAAATTATATGATACTTATGGATTTCCTCTAGACTTAACTGAAGATATTTTAAAAAATAAGTCATTAAAAATAGATAATAAAAAATTTAAAACTTTAATGAATGAAAGCAAAGAACTTGCTAAGAAAAATTGGAAAGGGTCAGGCGATAGTTCAGTCAATAAGATATGGTTTGAAATTAAGGATAGATTAGGCCCATCAGAATTTTTAGGTTATGAAACTGATCATGCTGAAGGAAAGATTTTATCGTTATTAAAAGATAACAAAGAAGTAAAAAGCTTATCCAATAATGATGAAGGTATGATAATTACAAATCAAACACCTTTTTATGGAGAATCTGGAGGCCAAGTTGGAGATACAGGAGAAATTACCTCTGTAGATTTTAAATTTGAAGTACATGATGTTCAAAAGCAGCTAGGAGACTTATTTGTTCATTATGGCAGAGTAACTAAAGGTTCTATTAAAGTGAATGATAATGTTGAAATGAAAATTGATATAAATAGAAGAAACGATGTTAGAGCTTATCATTCCGCAACTCACTTATTACATGAGTCATTGAGAAGAGTTCTTGGTAATCACGTTACTCAAAAAGGATCCTTAGTTGAACCAGATAGATTAAGATTTGATTTTAGTCATATGAAGCCCATTTCGAATGATGAAATAAAAAAAATTGAAAATTTTGTAAATTCAATGGTTGAAAAAAAATCCGAAGTAAAAACAAGAATTATGACCCCAAAAGAAGCTGTTGATAACGGTGCATTAGCCCTTTTTGGTGAAAAATATGGAGATGAAGTTAGAGTTTTATCAATGGGTAGTGAAAAAGACCGTTATTTTTCAACAGAATTGTGTGGTGGAACTCATGTAAGAAATACAGGCGATATAGGAAAATTTAAAATTATTAGCCAATCTTCTATAGCAGCAGGAGTGAGAAGAGTTGAAGCTTTAAGGGATAAACAGCTACAAGAATATTTAAATAAAAAGGAAAAACTTAGTGACCTTGAAAATGAGAAAATTGAAGAAACAATTAAAGATTTATCTCAAAAAATAATTAAATTAGGAGGAAAACCCAATATTACTGATGATAATCATCAAACTTTAATTAAAGACTTAACAAGACATTATGAGCAACTTTTGGTCAAATCAACTTTAAGCGATAAATCAAAAAATATCATTAATGATGAAACTATAAATAATATCAAAGTTAGATTTCAAAAAGTAATTGATTTACCTCCTAAAGATTTAAGAAAACTAGTTGATAATGGAAAAAAAGAACTAACCGAAGGTGTTATAGTCATTTTTGCAATTAAGGATGAAAAAATTGGATTAGCAATTGGTGTTACTGAAAATCTTACAAAAAAATATGATGCAGTTAAATTAGTTAAAATTGGATCTGAAATTATTGGAGGAAAAGGTGGAGGAGGAAGGTCTGATTTTGCTCAAGCAGGTGGAATTGATAGTTCCAAAATTGATAATGCTATCAATAAAATTAAATCTTTAATTTAGCTTATTTTTAAGATTTCCATCAATTACATCTAGAAATTGATTTGTTGTAAGATATTTGCTCGAAGGTCCAACCAGAATTGCTAAATCTTTTGTCATTAAGCCACTTTCAACTGTTTCAATACAAACTTTTTCTAAAGTTTTTACGAACTTTTTAAGTTCTTCGTTATTATCCATTTTTCCCCTGTGATAAAGACCTCTCGCCCATGCAAATATAGATGCTATGGGGTTTGTTGAAGTTTCTTTTCCTTGCTGGTGTAGCCTGTAATGTCTAGTAACAGTTCCGTGTGCAGCTTCAGCTTCTATAGTATTTCCATCAGGTGTCATTAAAACACTACTCATAAGACCCAAAGAACCAAATCCTTGTGCAACTGTATCAGATTGTACATCTCCATCATAATTTTTACAGGCCCAAATATAGTTTCCATTCCATTTCATAGCGCATGCGACCATGTCATCTATAAGCCTATGCTCATAAGTTATCTCTCTTTCTTTAAATTTATCTTTAAATTCTTTATCAAAAACTTCTTGGAACAAATCTTTAAATCGACCATCATAATTTTTTAATATCGTATTTTTTGTTGAAAGATAAACAGGCCATTTTCTATTAAGACCATAATTCATACAAGCTCTAGCAAAATCTTTAATTGATTGATCCAAGTTATACATTGATAGTGCAACACCAGGTCCTGGAAAATTAAATACCTCGAACTCTTTTTTTTCATTTCCATCTTCTGAAGTCCATTTTAATTCCAATTTTCCTTTACCTGGAACTTTAAAATCTGTAGCTCTATACTGATCTCCAAATGCATGTCTGCCTATACAAATCGGATTAGTCCAACTTGGAACTAATTTAGGAATATTTTTACATATTATTGGTTCTCTAAAAACTGTTCCTCCTAAAATATTTCTTATTGTTCCATTAGGCGATCTCCACATTTTTTTTAGATTAAATTCTTTTACTCTTGCTTCATCTGGAGTGATAGTTGCACATTTAATTCCTACGCCATTTTTTTTTATTGCTTTTGCACAATCGATTGTTATTTGGTCGTTAGTAGCATCTCTGCTTTTCATTCCTAAGTCATAATATTCAATCCCCAAATCTAAATATTGTAGAATTAATTTTTTTTTGATGAACTCCCATATGACTCTAGTCATTTCGTCACCATCAAGTTCAACAATTGGGTTTTTTACCTTAATTTTGCTCATATTTAGATGTATCTAAGTAATTGAATTTCGAGTTTTTATATACATATTAACCTAAAAATTATCAAAAGAAATAAATATGCTAGACAAAATTTTTCCAAAAATGCACACAGAAGGATATAAATTTTTAGTTATATTCATAGCTGCAACTATTGTTTTATATTTTATTCACGGATTCCTAGGCTTTGTTGGTTTTGTACTTTCAATTTGGGTTTACTATTTTTTTAGGGATCCTGATAGAGTTTCAATTGATGACGATAATTACTTAACAAGCCCAGCTGATGGGTTAGTTTTACAAGTGCTTGAAACAGATGGACCAAAAGAACTTGAACTTGAAAATAAAAAATTTACCAAGATAAGTATTTTTATGAATGTGTTTGACTGCCATGTAAACAGAACTCCTTGTGCAGGAAAAATTTCACAAATTGTTTATAAACCTGGAAAATTTTTTAATGCTTCTCTTGATAAAGCAAGCGAAGAAAATGAAAGAAATTATTATAAAGTTCAAAATAGTTCTGGAGAAGATATTATTGTAGTTCAAATTGCTGGATTGATTGCTAGAAGAATTGTTAATGAATCTCACGAAGGACAAGAGCTTAAACAGGGAGAAAGAATTGGAATGATAAGATTTGGCAGTAGGGCTGATATTTATTTTGAAAATTATAAACCATTGGTAAAAGTTAATCAAAAAACTATTGCAGGAGAAACTTTAATAGCAAAAAAATAATAAATGGAACAGCAAAATAAAAATTTTAAATTAGTAAGCAACAAAAAGACAAGAGTAATTTTACCAAATATGTTTACTCTTATTGGAGTGTGCATTGGTCTAAGTTCCATAAAATTTGCTTTGGACGAAAAATTTACTTTATCAATTATTGCAATAATAGTTGCTGCAATTATTGATGGATTGGACGGAAGAATTGCAAGGCTTATACAAGGAACATCAAAGGTTGGAAAAGAGTTAGACTCACTAACCGATGTAATTAGTTTTGGAGTTGCACCTGCATTTATTATGTATTTCTGGAAGTTAAATGAGCTTGGTAGAATTGGTTGGCTGATATGTTTAATTTATGTTGTCTGTGTTGCTTTGAGACTAGCAAGATTTAATGTAAACACCGGAAAAGAACCATCTTGGAGAGATAATTTCTTTGAAGGAGTTCCATCACCAGCTGGAGGAGTAATAGTTTTGATGCCTTTAATATACAGTTTAAGTGATATTCAAATTTTAAATATTAATCAAAGTTTTTTTGTACCAATATTATTTGTAGTAGTTTCGATTTTACTGATAAGCAAAGTTCCTACTTATGCATTAAAAAAAATATCAGTCCCTAGAAATATGACTATATTTCTTTTACTTGCTGTTGTTTTATATTTTGGTTTATTGTTAATTTATACTTTTAATGCGATAGTAATATCAGGATTGATATATTTTATTATGATACCGGTTAGTTTTATTCACTTTAACAGGTTGAATAAAAATTTAAAAGAACAAAATGTTGCAAATGAGGAACACGAAGATATTTTATAGATGAAAAATAACACAATAGTTTCTTTAGCCGACTCGAACTATTTTGATTTATTAAATGAATTAGTAGACTCAATTTTAAAATTTCCTGAAGGTAAAGAGGTTGATATATGTATACTCGATGCAGGTCTGTCTAATGAGCAAAAAAGTATTCTTTCGAAAAAAGTTAAAGAAATAAAAAAAGCGGAATGGGACATAGAAGTTCCAGGTCATAAAGTTGGAAAAAAAGAATGGTTAAAAAGTCAAGTATCAAGAGCTTTTTTACCAAAATATTTTCCAGGTTATCAAAAATATCTATGGATTGATTGTGACGCTTGGGTACATGACTGGTCTTCAGTAGAATTATATTTTAAAGCATGCGAAGAAGGAAAGTTGGGTATAACTCAAACAATTGGACCTGGCTATAGAATTTTATCTAAAGTTAAATGGTTGTTCGGAAAATTTGCAATAATTAAATCTCAAAATTTTAAGCATGCCGTGAGTTCAAATATTGGAATGGAGAAAGCAAGGAAACTTGCATTCGCACCACATATAAATATTGGAGTTTTTTCACTAGAGGAAAATTCTCCATGTTGGAAGATCTGGCAGAAAAATTTAAAAGTAACCTTAAGTTCAGGTAAAATTTTTGGTTCCGAAGGGTTGGCAATTAATATGAGTGTTTATAATGATGAAGTTGAAACAGAATTTCTTCCACTTAACTGTAATTGGATAGCAAGCAATTTATTACCAAAATACGATGAACAAAATAAAATATTTGTTGAACCATATTTACCAAATTATAAAATTGGAATTATGCATTTGGCTGCTGGTTTATGGAAAAATAATAAAGATATGAGAGAAGATAAAAGTGTTGAAATTGATATTAAAACTTTAAAAAATAGAACTATCTCAAAAAGCTTAAGATTTAATAATTAATTGAAAAAAAATAAAATTTCTAAAAATTGGATAAACAAACAAAGAAGGGATATTTACGTTAGAAAATCAAAAGTAGAAGGTTATAGGTCCAGAGCAGTTTATAAAATTCAAGAAATTGATGTAAAGTTTAAGATTTTTAAGAACGGAATGTCAGTTATAGATCTTGGTGCTGCACCCGGCAGTTGGTCACAATACGTTTCAAAAAATATTAAAAGTGGAAAAATTGCATCAATAGATCTTTTAGATTTTGATAAAATTGAAAATATTCATCAAATAAAAGGTGATTTCACGAATTATACTTATAAAAAAAAAATTATAGATTATTTTGGTGACAAAGTTGATGTAGTGATTTCTGACATGGCTGTAAATACTACTGGTAATAAAGACTTAGATTCAATTTATACAGGTGAATTATGTATGGAAGCTATGAATTTCTCCAGAGAAACATTGAAAAATAATGGAAAATTCATTTCAAAAATATTTATGGGATCTACTTTTAATGAAATATTAAGTGCGGCAAAAAAAATATTTAAGGAAAATAAAGTTTTTAAACCTCTTGCTAGCAGAAAAGACTCAAAAGAAAATTTTATAATTTGTAAATATTTAAGATAAACTGTAGTAAATAATATTAAGAAATATTAATATGAAACTAACAATTAAAATACTAGCTATTTTCTTTTTTTTATTTACCACCGCCATAAGCGCAAATGATCATTATTTTAGTGAGGCAAAAGAATTATTTGATAAGGGAAAATATAAAGAATCAAAATTTTTACTTCAAAGAAGTATTGTTTTTAATCCAAAACATTCAAAATCTTATCTTTATTTAGCAAAAATATTCAATGTAGAAGAAAATGAAAGTGAAGAAATAAAAAATTTAAACTCAACATTATTGCTAGAACCTAAAAATGAAGAAGCAACCTTTTTGTTAATTGAAATTGAATTAAGTAGATCAAATTTTTCTGAAGTTAAGCAGTTAAGAAATAATTTAAAAGAAATTTGTTTATTATTATGTGAAAAAATAAGCTCTATTAACGAAAGGCTCGATGATATCGAAGCAAAAAATGAATCTTAATGAGATCAAAAATTAAGAAAATAATTAATAAAAAAAATAAATCTAAAATTATTTGTCTAACAGCTTATTCAAAAAATATTGCTGAAGCTATTGACCCATTTACAGATATTATTTTAGTTGGAGATTCACTGGGATCAGTTCTTTACAATTATAATACTACTAGAAATGTTACACTTCATACAATGATTGAACATTCAAAAAGTGCACGCCAAGGAATTAAAAAAAGTGTCATGGTAGTAGATATGCCATATATGACTTACAAAAATAAAAGTGAAGCTCTGAGAAATGCAAAAAAAATAATTAAACAAACCAAATGTGATGCAGTCAAACTTGAAGGTGGATCTTCAATTTCAAAAGTAATAGAGCATTTAGTTAAAAATAAAATTAATGTTATGGGACATTTAGGAATTTTACCACAAAACGTAAAAGGTAAATTTAAGGCTAAAGGTAAAACAAATTCAGAAAGAAAAAAAATTTTAAATGACGCTAAGCTATTACAAAAAAAAGGAGTGTTCTCCATTGTTCTAGAATGTGTAGAGAAAACACTTTCAAAAGAAATTACTAACACATTAAAAATACCAACAATTGGTATTGGCTCATCCCAATATTGTGATGGACAAGTTTTGGTTATTGATGACTTAATTGGTTTAAATGAAACAAAAATAAAATTTGTTAAAAAATTTGGTAATATTAAAAAAAATATTAGTGAAGCTGCATATAAATTTAAAAAAGAAGTATTAAGAAAAAAATATCCAACAAAAAAACATTCTTATTAAAAATATTTTATAAAATTCTCATTTATTCTTAGAATTTCTAAGTCTACTAGACCACCAATTATTAATTGAATTGCTACTAATAAAATAAAAGCTAAACCTACATAAGCTATCCATATATGTTTTTGAATATAATTTGCTAAATATGTTGCCAAAGCACCAGTTAACACAACGGACAAAACAAGACCAAATATCATAAATTCGAAATAATCTTTTGCGGCACCTACGACTGCTATCACATTGTCAAAACTAATAGTAATATCTGCAAGCAAAACTTTGTAAACACTTTGTACAAAGGAAGGTTCTTTAGATTTTTTTGTTGGTGATTTTATTTTTTTAATTTCAAATAAATCTTTTCTAAGATCGTTAACTATCCAGATTAAAAGAAATCCACCAAGAATTTTTATAAAATAATATTTAAATAAATATGTGGCAAATAATGCAAATAAAATCTTAAATACTAAAGCACCAGCTACACCCCAATATATTATTTTTTTTCTATTTTTAGGAACAAAGTTTGCAGCAATTAATCCAATAATTATAGCGTTATCTGCAGCTAAAATTATATCAATAACTATAATCTGAGTTAATATTACGAGTTGTTCTATCAATTTAATACAATAATACAAAAAAATGTCTAATAATTCAAATTAATCATCATTTAAATTTTTATTGATTTAATTTTTCATACATAATTAAATACACTTTTATAAATGGAGGGAAAATGAAACTAATCAAATATTTAATTACTTCAATTATTTCATTACTTTTTTTAATTAATTTTTCATTTGCTGAAAAATGGGATATGGCGCTTGCATACGGTGCTGGTAATTTTCATTCAGCTAATGCTACAGAATTTGCAAAAAATGTTAGCGAAAAAAGTGGAGGAAAACTAACAATAGTTACTCATCCTGGAGGATCTCTTTTTAAAGGTGGAGAAATTTTTAGAGCAGTAAGAACAGGCCAGGCTCAAATTGGTGAAAGATTTATGTCAGCTTTGGGTAAAGAAGATCCATTACTAGAGGTAGACTCACAGCCTTTCTTGGCAACATCTTATGATGATGCAATGAAACTTTACAACGCATCAAAAGGAGAAATTGTAAAGGGTCTAGATGCAAAAGGTTTGGTATTTTTATATGCAGTACCATGGCCTGCACAAGGTTTATATAGCAAAAAAGCTATTAACAGTGTTAACGATCTTAAAGGACTTAAATTCAGAGCATACAATTCAGCAACAATTAGAATCGCTGAGTTAACAGGTATGGCGCCTACAAAAATAGAAGCTGCTGAAATTAGTCAGGCTTTTTCAACTGGAGCAGTAGAAAGCATGATTACATCCCCAACTACTGGTAAAAATAGTAAAATTTGGGAAAATGGCGTTGGTTATTTTTATGATATTGCCGCATGGTTTCCAAAAAACATGGTGATTGTTAACAAAGATGCATGGAATAAGTTAGATTCAGCAACTAAAAAGCTTGTCATGTCTGAAGCTGCAGTAGCAGAAAAAAAAGGCTGGGAATTATCTAAAAAAGGCAATGTAGCAGATAAAAAAGCCCTTTCAGACGCAGGTATGAAAGTTGGCAAAGTAAATTCAGCTTTAGAAAAACACTTTCAAAAAGTTGGAGCTACTATGGCTGATGAGTGGAAGGCAAAAGCTGGCTCAAGAGGCGCTAGTGTACTTGCCGCATACAAATAAAATTAATATAATTAAAAAGGCCGTTTAACCAAACGGCCTTTTTATATGTCTAAACTAAACAATAATCTTAAAAGTATTTATAAATTTTCAGGTCATATTGCTGCTTTTTTTTTAATTTTGGTGGCTGTTTTTATTTTAATTGGTATAGCTTCAAGAATATTTGGTTTTTATATAAGAGGATTAGCAGAATATTCAGGATACTGCATGGCAGCATCCTCATTTTTTGCTTTATCTTTCACATTTGTCGAAGGTGGCCATATAAGAATAACACTTTTTTTAGAAAAAATTTCAGGTTTAAAAAGAAAATATCTAGAAACTTGGTGTTTGGTTATTGCTAGTTTTTTTTCAGGATATTTAGCATTTTATTTTGTTAAAATGCTTATTATTTCTTATAAATTTCAAGAAAGAAGTGAAGGTGCAGATGAAATATTGATCTGGATACCACAAACAAGTGTAGCAATAGGTTCATCCATTTTTTTTATATGTATTTTTCATAAATTTATTTTAACAATTTTAAATAAATCCAATGGATGAAATTTTTTTAACAATTTTTTTTATAACGGTTTTGTTATTTTTTCTAGGGACTGGAATTTGGGTTGCGATAAGTATGATTGGTGTATCCGCAATAGGTATGATGCTTTTTACCTCAAGACCAGTAGGAGATGCAATGGCAACAACAATTTGGGGCACTTCATCTTCATGGACATTAACTGCTTTGCCACTTTTTGTATGGATGGGAGAAATTCTATTCAGGACTAAATTATCTGAAAATTTGTTTAAAGGTTTGTCCCCATGGATGCAAAAACTACCCGGGGGCTTAATACATGTTAATGTTGTAGGTTGTGCACTTTTTGCAGCAATTTCAGGATCTTCAGCTGCTACAGTAGCAACAGTTGGAAAAATGTCAATTCCAGAGCTTAGAAAAAGAAAATATCCTGAAAAAATTTTACTTGGCAGTTTAGCTGGCTCAGGAACACTAGGATTGCTGATACCACCTTCAATTATTTTAATTATTTATGGAGTGACAGTTCAAGAATCCATTGCAAAATTATTTATAGCAGGAATTATTCCTGGAATAATGATTGCTTTAATTTTTATGTCATACGTAATCATTTGGTCATTAATAAATAGTAAAATTATGCCAAAGGCTTATGAAACATTTTCTTTTTTAGATAAAATTAAAAAATCAAAACAATTACTTCCTGTAATACTTTTAATACTTGGTGTGATTGGCTCAATATATACAGGTCTTGCAACAGCCACTGAAGCTGCTTCACTGGGCGTTGTTGGAGCTCTTATTCTTTCTTACTTTCAAAAAAGTCTGAGTTTAAAAACTTTTAAAGAATCATTATTGGGAGCAACAAAAACATCCTGTATGATTGCTTTTATTTTAGCTGGATCAACTTTTTTATCTCTAGCAATGGGTTTTACAGGTCTTCCAAGAAATTTAGCCATATGGATAGAAAGTATGCAACTCTCTCCATATTTATTAATTTTTGTATTAATGATTTTTTATATTATTTTGGGAATGTTTCTCGATGGAATATCTGCTGTAGTTTTAACGATGGCAATAATAGAACCTATGATTAGACAGGCAGGATTTGATATGATTTGGTTTGGAATATTTCTAGTAGTTGTAGTTGAAATGGCACAAATTACCCCTCCGGTAGGATTTAATCTTTTTGTTCTGCAGGGAATGGCAAATAAAGATATGGGATACATTGCAAGAAGTGCTTTCCCTTTATTTTTATTAATGATTTTAGCAGTTATTATAATAATTATATTTCCTGAAATCGCTTTATGGCTTCCCGAGCAAATGGTTCAAAATTTAAATAATTAATTTTTTTTACTTTTTAGATAATAATCTAAAGTGCAAATTTTAGGCTCATTAGAGGCAATTATTAAAAATCCTCCTGCTATTGATAAGTTTTTTAAAAGTGTCATAAATTGAATATGGTTTCCAAAATCGTTATGAAAAATTATTGTAACAACTATAGTAAATATAAACATTGCAATTGCAGAAATTCTTGTTTGATAGCCAATAATTAATAAAATTGGAAAAACTAATTCAAAAATTAACGAAGGATAAAATAAAATTTCCGGAACACCATAGTCTTCCATGTAAAAAATAGTTTCTTCCTTAAATGAAATTTTTCTTATTGCTTCTACAATAAAAAGTATGGAAATAAATATTCTTCCAAAAGCTTCAATAATATGCATAAAAATTTATTTATAGATTAATATTTAGATTTTTTTGTACCTTCAATAATTTCTTTTAGCTCTAGATATTCTTTACAATTACAATCCTTTAAAATTTCTAGTCTTTCTTTTGCAAGTTCAATTCTATTAGTAGTAACGTATAACTCACCTAAATACTCATTAATTCCATTGTGATTTGGTTCTAAAGCCAAGCCTTCGAGATAAAAATTTTCCCCTTTTTCAAAGTATCCAAGTTTTCTTGCTGTAAATCCCAAATAATTTAAAGTGTCAGCTTTATTTGGTATTTTTTTATTAGATTTTAACAATAATTTGTAAGCTTTTTCATATCTTTTATTTGCTTTATCAGTTTTTTCTTTTTTCTCATATTTTTTTGCAGCCTTAATTAACTTTACCGCTTTATCATAATTAGAGGTTGTTTTTGAACCTGAAGAGGAGCTAGCACCATAAGAGTTGTTTATAACAAAAAAAATTAAAAAGAATGTTAAAAAAATTTTTTTCATATTTTAAATTTGTTCATAGTGTTTAAAGATTTTAATTTAAGTCCATTTTCTATCAGGTTTTCTTTTATTGATTTTGCTGTAGCTAATGAACTTTCATTATCTCCATGTATACAGACAGAATCTATTTCGCAAGGTATCTGTTTCCCACTGTGACAATTTATAGCCTGATTTTTTACCATACTTAACACATGCTTTTTTGCTTCTTCAGGATCAGTAATTAATGCGTGTGGTTTAGATCTTGAAACTAAATTACCGTCATCCTCATAGTTTCTGTCTGCAAATATTTCACAAGCAATGTTCATATCAAGTTTTTTTGCAGCTAATTCCATTTTAGATCCGGTTGGAACTAAATAAATCAAACTTTTATCTATTTCATATACTGCTTTTGCGATTGTTGTTGCTAATTCAATATCTTCACATGCCATATTGTTTAATGCACCATGAGGCTTTATATGAGTAACTTTTTCACCATGTTTAGAGGCTATATTTTGCAAAATAGCATACTGATCAATTATTAATTTTCTTATTTCTAAAGAAGGTAAGTTCATTCTTTCTCTTCCAAAATTTTCTGGATCATTAAAAGAAGGGTGAGCCCCTATACTAACATTATTTTTTTTTGAAATTTCTATCACTTGATTCATTGATTGATCATCTCCAGCATGATATCCACAGGCAACATTAGCAGAGTTAACTATATCCAGTAATTTAGGATCATTATGGTTTGAATGGTGTTTTGATTTTTCACCTAAATCACAATTTATATTAATTTCCATACTTATAAATTTGAATTATAACATGACATGTTAAAAAATATATCAAATCTTGGTGACGCAGCTTTATATTGTGATTTCGGTGATCAAATTAATATAGAAACTAATTTACATGTAATTAAATATTTTAAAAATTTACAAAAATTGAACTTAAAAGGTATTACAAATATAACTCCATCTTATAATAAATTAATTATTTCATTTGATTTATCAATTATAAATTATGAAAACTTAAAGAAAAAAATAAAAAACTTAAATTTTAAAGAAATTGAAAAAAATAAATCAAAGATAATTAAAATACCTATATGTATAGATAATGAATTCTCATTAGACTTAAATCGATTATCTAAAAAATTGAAAATCGAAAAAGATAAAATAATTCAATCATTTATTAACAAAGAGTATTTTTGTTATATGACAGGTTTTATTGCTGGAATGCCTTTTTTAGGAGATATAAATTCAAATATAAGATTAGAAAGATTAGAAACACCAAGAGTAAAAGTTCCCAAAGGATCTGTAGGAATAACAGAGCAATTTTGTAATATTTATACCTTTGAAAGCCCTGGTGGATGGAACATTATTGGAAATACTCCAATAAAAATTTTTGACAAATCTAATGAAGAAAACCCAATTAAAATTAATCCAGGAGATAGAGTTATCTTTTGCGAAATTAATAAAGATGAATATTTCAAACTTAATGAATAAAGCATATTTTGATATTATAAGACCTGGCATACATTCTACCTTGCAAGATTTGGGTAGAAATAATCAATATCATATAGGAATACCTTTTAGCGGATCCATGGATAAAAGAAATTATTTAATTAGTAACAAGCTATTAGGAAATAAATTAAATGAATGCTCTTTAGAGTTTGCTTATCAAGGGCCATTAATGAAATTAAATTTTGGTAAAGTAAGTGCCGTTATCACAGGAAATGTAACTTTTAATATTATCAGAAAAAACTCTGAAATAGATAAAGGAATCTGTTATCAAAATTTCATACTTAATGATGGTGATAAGTTAGATATTATATCTACAAATAGATCAGTCTATGGATATTTGTCAATTAAAAATGGATTTTTTGGAGAGTATATTTGGAATAGCTGTTCAGTAAACACGAAGGCAAAAATTGGATCAAATAATGGAGAAAAATTTGGAGTTAATCAAAAAGTTTATTTGAATGAAAATAAAAGCTTATCAGACCTTAGAAAAATTAATTATTCAAATTCAAAAATTGAATATATTAGAGTTTTAAAAGGTACAAATTTTAATTTTTTTTCAGAAGAAGCTAAAAAAACTTTTTTTTCTAATGAATTTACAGTATCAAAACTAACTGACAGGATGGGAATGAGGCTTGAGGGACCAAATATTGAAAATTTAAAAGAAACCAATATTAGATCCGAAGGATTAATAAAAGGTGTTATTCAGGTACCTGCAGATGGCAATCCAATAATTATGTTATCTGATCATGGAACAATAGGTGGATATCCAAAAATTGCAGTAGTTATATCTGCTGACTATGATAGGTTAACTCAATTAACTCCAGGATCAAAAATCAAATTTAAACTAGTCGAATTGAGTGAGGCAGAAAACCTTTTTAAATTATATGAAATTGAAACAGAGAATATTTTAAATCAAATTAGATGAATTTTTTAAATAAAATTCCAGGCCCTTTTTTAGTTTTCCTGGGTGCATGCACATTAAGTTTTGGCGGACTTTTAGTAAAATCATTTGAAGGTGCAAATCTTTGGCAAATTTTATTTTGGAGATCAGCTTTTTTTTCAATTGTAGTGTTATTTTTTTTAATTATAAATTATAAAAAAAATTTTTTTTTATCCATTTATAAAGTAGGTCTACCAGGTACTTTTGGTGGTATTGTTTTATCTTGCGGATATGCAGGATATGTTTTTGCTATGTATAACACAACTGTAGCAAATGCTAATTTTATTATACAAACTCAAACAATTTTTTTAGCTATATTTGGATACATCTTTCTCAAAGAACAAATATCTAAATTAACTCTAGCCTCAATATTCCTTGCTTTTGGGGGTATTTTTATAATGCTTGGGGGATCTCTTACCTCAGGACAAATGATTGGAAATATTGCTGCATTTATAATGCCAATTTCATTCGCAGTCCTAATATTAACTGTAAGAAAATATCCAAGTATCGATATGGTTCCACTTCAATTAATTGCAGGAATTGGAGCTCTTATAATTGGTTACTTATTTTCAAAAACAATCATAATTTCTACACATGATATTTTTTTAGGATTTGTTGCTGGTTTCTTTCAGGTTGGATTAGGATTTATATTTATAACTATTGGAGCAAAAACTACTCCCTCAGCAATAGTTGGAATCATTATGTTAACAGAAGCAATTTTAGGGCCTCTTTGGGCGTGGTTATTTATAAACGAAACTCCACCTTTAGTTGTTTTATTAGGTGGATCAATAGTTTTATTGGCAGTTCTGTTACAATTTTTTAACCTTAAAATTGTAAAATAATTTTCTTTTATTAAATTTTTTTTATAACTATGTTATAAATAACAATGTCTTTAATTAAAGACTTATCAAAAGAAAAAAAACAAATAGACGTCCAAATTAAAAAAATAACAAAGGCAAGACTGAACGACAGAACTTCAAGTTCATGGAATAGTTTAAGATCATTAAAGAAAAAAAAATTAGCTCTAAAAGACAAAATTGCCTCAATAGCTAAAACTCACTAATTTAGCTATTTAATTAGACTTTATTTGTACCCCAAACTATTAATTTAGTTGGAAGGACTTTATTTTCTGTGTTAGAAATATTTTAAGATAGGGACTAGGATTTATATTATTACCTGGAGAAAATCATAAAAATTGATGAAAATTGCAGTTATTGGATCAGGAATATCAGGTTTAGGAGCTGCTTATAATTTATCAAAGAAACATCACGTAGATTTATTTGAAAAAAATGATCATTTTGGTGGCCATGCACATACCATTAAAATTCCAGTTGAAGATAACAAGGAAGTAGCAGTTGATATAGGATTTATGGTTTTTAATAAAAAAACATATCCAAATTTAATTAATTTTTTTTTGGAAAACAAAATTGAAATTGAAAAAAGTGATATGTCATTTTCTGTATCTGTAAAGGATAGTGATATTGAATATTGTGGAAAAGGGCTAAGCGGTATTTTTTCGAATAGAAAAAATTTATTAAAACCAAAATTTATTAAGATGTTTTTTGAAATAATTAGTTTTTATAATAATTGTGAAAAAATAAACATTAACACTAACGATCAAAGAACTCTAGGAGAATATTTAAAAGGAATAAAGTTGTCTGATTATTTTATTAATTATCATATAATACCAATGGTGTCCGCAATCTGGTCGATGCCACCTTATGAAGCTTCACAAATGCCTTTAAAGTTTTTTATTAATTTTTTTCAAAATCACGGATTGTTTAAATTAAAAAATAGACCCCAATGGTATACTGTTGCTAAAAGAAGTAAAACGTATATAGATAAAATAATTAATCAAATATCAGGAGAGAATTTTAAAAACTACCCAATAAATAAAATTCAAAGAAATACCCGAGGCATCAAAATATTTTATGGAGGAGAAAATGAATTTTTTAACTATGATAAAGTAGTTATTGCAACACATGCAGATGAAGCATTAAATTTGATTGAAAAACCTACATTAGATGAGGTTAAAATATTAAAAAACTTTAAATATAGAGAAAATATGGCGATTATTCATACCGATGAATCGCTTATGCCAACAAATAGAAAAGCATGGTGCTCCTGGAATTCATCTATGAATATAGATAATAATAACAAAACATCAGTAACATATTGGCTTAATCAACTACAAAATTTAAATATTAACACAAATATTTTCTTAACTATCAATCCTTTTTCAGAAATATCAGAAAATAAAATATTTAAAAAAGTTAAATTTACACATCCTTATTATGATAGCCAAGCACTAGATCATCAAAATCAACTCAATTTAATCCAAAATAAAGAAAATATTTTGTTTTGTGGAAGTTATTTTGGCTATGGATTTCATGAAGATGGATTAAAATCTTCCATTGAAATGATGAAAAGTATTAATGATTAAAGAATCTTCAATTTATATTGGCAAAGTAATTCATAAAAGATTTAAACCTAAAATTCATTTTTTCAAATATAAAGTTTTTTCAATATTATTAGATCTATCTGATATAAATTTATTAGATAGATCATTAAAAATTTTTTCACATAATAAATTTAATATTATTAGTTTTTATGATCTAGATCATGGTCCCAGGGATGGAACATCGTTAAAGGAATGGGTTATAAAAAATTTAATAGAAAATAAAATAAATACAGAAGAAATTAAGATTAAACTTTTGTGTTATCCAAGAATTTTTGGTTATGTTTTTAATCCTTTGAGTGTTTTTTTTATTTATAATAAAAATTCAGAATTGATATCAATTTTATATGAAGTTAAAAATACCTTTGGTGAACAGCATACATATATATTTAAAATAAATGAAAATGACAATTTAATTAAAAATACATGTAAAAAAAAATTTCATGTATCACCATTTATTGAAATGAATTGTACATATTTCTTTAAGATTCGAAAGCCCGATAACAAAATTTCATTAATTATTGATCAATATGATGATGAAGGAAAGCTTCTTTATGCATCTCAAGATGGAAATAGAATTGATCTTAATAATAAAAACCTAATTTTATCTTATTTACGTCATCCATTAATGACCTTCAAAATTATTGCCGCAATACATTTTGAAGCATTTAAATTGTGGATTAAAGGCATTAAATTTGTGAAAAAAAAATTAAATATTAAAAATAATATAAGTTTAGAAAATTAATGATCGTAGATAAAATTTCAGATTTAATAGTTTTTAAAACACTAAAAAATATAAAACATGGTTTTTTAGAAATAACAAATTTCGATGGTGAAATATTAAAATTTGGAAATATAAATGAAAAACTTAAAGCAAGAATAGAAATTAAACACCCAAGTTTAAATTATAATTTAATCAAAAATGGTAGCATCGGCCTAGCAGAGAGTTACATGCAAGGTTATTTTGAAACTGATAATCTTTCAAATTTAATAGAGATTACCGCTAAAAATATAAAATTAATTTATAAGTTCTCAGGAATTTTAGATTTTTCTGCAATAAATTTTTTAAAAAATAAAATTATTAAAAATACCAAAAAAAGAAGTAAAGAAAATATTGCTAAACACTATGATCTTGGAAATGATTTCTTTTCCTTATGGCTTGATGAAACTTTAACTTATTCAAGTGCAATATTTGAAAATGATGGTCAAAATTTATCAGATGCTCAAAATAACAAATATCAAAAACTAATTAATCTTCTAAAACCAAGAGATAACAGCAAAGTTTTAGAGATTGGTTGTGGATGGGGAGGGTTTGCAGAATATTTAGGTAAAAATTACAATGTTAAATTAGATTGCATCACAATATCTAAAAAGCAATATGAATTTACTAAAGAACGAATTTATAAAGCAGGTCTTAATGAAAAAATTAATTTAGAGATTAAAGATTACAGAGATTTAAAAGGAAAATATGACTCAATAGCATCAATTGAAATGATTGAGGCTGTAGGTCAGAATTATTTACAAAGCTATTTTAATACAATTAAAAAAAATCTTTCTATTCAAGGTAATGCTGGAATACAAGCAATTACTATCGATGACAGTTTATTTGATAGATACAAAAATAAACAAGACTTTATTCAAAAATACATCTTTCCTGGCGGGTTTTTACCTTCAAAAAAAAGTTTGCATAAATACGCAGAAGATAATGGACTAAAATTTAATGAATATAATTCTTATTCAAAACACTATTCCGATACTTTAATAATTTGGAGAAAAGAGTTCAACAAAAAGTGGGACTTGATTAAAGAACAAGGATTTGATTTAAATTTTAAAAAAATGTGGGAATTTTATTTATCTTATTGCGAAGCAGGCTTTAAATCAAAAAATATAGATTTAATACAATTTTCTTTATGCAACAAATAAAAAAATGAAAATAATATTTGCATTAATTGTAACAATTTTATTAACTAGTTGTTCAGGAAATAATATGAAACCAACAGATTTTAAAGATCAAAAACCAAGATTAATTATAGAAGAATATATGTCAGGCAACGTAAAAGCTTGGGGAATTTTACAAAATAGATCGGGAAAAGTAACACGACAATTTTCTGCTGATCTTAATGGCACATGGGACGGTAAACAACTAATTTTAGATGAAAAGTTTATTTGGAATGATGGAGAAATCCAAACAAGACAATGGAAAATTGATAAAATTGATGAACATAATTATGAAGGCACAGCAGGAGATGTTGTGGGAACTGCTAAAGGCTATTCATATGGACCGGCATTTAAATTTGAGTATGTTTTGTTAGTTCCAGTAAAAGGCAGAGAAATGAAAATTACTTTTGATGATTGGATATTCATGCAAGATGAAAGAGTTGCTATTAATAGAGCAACAATGACGAAGTTTGGTATAAAAGTTGCTGAACTTACAGTTATGTTTGTTAAAGATTAATTTTTTTTTTGAAATTTTGTAAGTTTTTTCACTAAATAAAAATAAATTTTACTTGGTAAAAGGCCAAACAACTTAAGAGTTAATGTAAGCTCTTTAGGAAAATGTATTTCAAAATTATTTTTATTTATTAAACCATCATAAATTTTATCAGCTGCAAATTCTGATGTTTTTAAAAATGGCATTTTGAAATCATTTTTGTCTGTCATTGGTGTTTTAATAAAACCTGGAGAGACTAAACAAATTCTTACATTGTGTCTTCCAAAGTCAAAATATAAGCTCTCAGCTAAATTGTTTAAAGCAGATTTTGAAGGACCATATCCTGTTGAATTAGGCAAACCTCTATATCCAGCAATTGAGGATACAATAGTAATTATACCGCTATTCTTATTTTTGAAATATTCTTCAACAGCCTTAATGCTATTGACTGTACCAAAGAAATTAACCTTAAAAACATTCTCTATTTGCTCAACATCTATATCTTTCTCTTTTTTTGGATTCCAAGTTCCAGTAGAAAAAAAGCAGATGTCCACATTCCCATAATGACTTTTAATCTGTTCAAATACTTCTTTGCATTTTGCTTGATCAGTAACATCTAATGGAAAAGATTTAATATTTCCGTGAGATTCGGATATTTCTTTTAAAATATTTTCTCTTCTAGCAGAGATTGCAACACTCCAGTTTTCATTCGCAAATTTCAATGCTAAAGCTTTACCAATCCCACTGCTTGCGCCAGTTATCCATATTACTTTTTTCATGATTTGAAACTATAACATATTTACATAGTTATATTTATGAATAAATTAAATTTATAATATTTATATATGGATGATGTTGTAATTATTGGAGGCGGCATAATTGGAGCAGCAAGTGCTTATTTTTTATCTAAGGAAGGAAGAAAAGTAAAAGTTATAGAAAGAGATCCAACATATAAAAATGCTTCTTTTCCATTATCTCTTGGGGGTTTTAGAAGGCAATTTTTTCAAAAAGAGAATATTTTGCTTGGTAAATTTGCTAGAGAATTTATTTATCAAATACCAGAGTTGCTAAAAACGGATAAAAATCCTAACCCTACTGCAAGCATGGTCCCAAATGGATATTTATTAATGTTTGGGCCTGAGCATGCCGAAGAGCAATACAGGGCATTAGAAAATCATAAAGCTTGTGAAGCAGGAACCAAAAATATTAAAGGTTCTGAATTAAAAAAAGTATTTCCATATATTAATAATGAAGGAATTGAAACAGCAACTTTCACAGATAACAAAAGTGAAGGTTGGATTGACCCATTTATGTTTCATAGCGCTTTAAAAAGCAAGGCTATAGAACTTGGAGCAGAGTTTATTAAAGGTGAAGTGAAAAGTATTTCAGAAATAAAAGCTAAAACTATTATTTCAGCAGCTGGGTGTTGGACAAAAGAATTGCTAGATGACATTCCGGTAGTTCCACAAAAGCATACTGTATTTAGGGTTAAGTGCCCAAAACATATTCCCGAAATGCCTTTAACTGGAGATTTAACAACAGGCGTTTATTGGAGACCAGAGGGAAAAGAATATTTAGCTGGATCACCTCATTCTGTATTTGATGCAACAGATTTGGAACCAGCTTGGAATGATTTCGAAGAACTAGTTTGGCCAGCTCTTGCAAAAAGAATTCCTGCATTTGAGGAATTAAAATTAACTGGTGGATGGGCAGGATATTATGATTGTAATAAGTTAGATAATAATGCTGTTGTTGGTAAGCACCCTAAATATGAAAACGTTTATTTAGCATCAGGTTTTACTGGAAGAGGATTAATGCAAGCCCCAGGAATAGGCAGAGCTTTAACTGAATTAATTACAACTGGATCATATCAAACAATTGATATTAGTGATTTTGCTGTTGAAAGAGTTTTAGATAACAAGGTTAGACCCGAACCTTACGTTTTATAATATTATCAAGTACCACAAAAAGTTTTATATTTTTTATCACTAATTGGAGCAGGGGATTGATAATCAATATTTTCTTTTGATTTTTCATATGGTTTTTCTAATACTTTAATTAATTTTTTTAATAGAGATAAATCATTATTATTCGCAGATTCTAATACTTCTTCTACTTTGTGGTTTCTTGGAATAACTAAAGGATTAACTGATTTCATTAAATTTAAATACTTTTCAGGAGTATTATTATTTAGCTTTAGCCTTTCTTTCCATCTTTCTTTCCATAAAAGGAAGTTTTCATCATCATAGATTTTATTGTGTTGAAAGTTTTCATCCATTAAAAAACAAAATGTATTTGTATAGTCAGCTTTATTTTTGTGCATCCAGGTCAATAAATCTATTATTAAAACCTGATCTTTTTGATCTTGACCGAATAAACCCAACTTGTCTCTCATCATATTAATCCATTTAGTCTCATAACTTTTGTCGAAACTATTTATTGTTTCAGTAGCAATCTCAATAGCTTTATCTTTTTTTGGATCAATAAGAGGTATTAAACATTCCGCAAATCTTGCTAAGTTCCATTTAGTGATACTAGGTTGGTTAAAATAAGCGTATCTTCCAAGTTCATCTATAGAACTAAAAACAGTTTGTGGATCATAAGTATCCATAAAAGCACATGGGCCATAATCAATTGTTTCACCGGAGATAGACATGTTGTCTGTGTTCATAACACCATGGATAAAACCAACTCTCATCCAATTAACCACCAAGTCAATTTGAAGTTCAATTAAAACTTTTAATAAATCTAGTGCTTTATTTTTAGATTTTTTAATATTTGGATAATGACGATTTATTGTGTAATCAACTAAAGTTCTTAGTTCTCTTTCGTTATTTCTCATAGCAACATATTGAAATGTTCCAACTCTTAAATGACTAGAAGCAACTCTGGTTAGTATGGCACCTTGTAATATATTTTCTCTTACTACATCTTCACCAGTTTTAACTACTGCCAAACTTCTTGTTGTTGGTATATTTAGTGAATACATTGCTTCACTAATTATATATTCCCTTAACATTGGTCCTAGTGCAGCTCTACCATCACCATTTCTTGAAAAAGGTGTTTGTCCTGATCCTTTAAATTGAATATCAAATCTTTCATTATTTTTTGATATATGTTCACCCATCAAAACTGCTCGGCCATCTCCAAGCATAGTAAAATGACCAAATTGATGACCCGCATAAGCTTGCGCAATAGATTTAGATCCTTCAGGGAGTGAATTTCCTGAAAATAAATTTGATAATTCTTTTTTGCTAATCAAAGAAAAATTTAGTCCTAATTGTTTTCCCAAATTATCATTTAAAATTATTAATTCTGGTGATTTTACTGGAATAGGAGATATGTTAGAAATAAAAGGATCAGGTAACTTTGAATAAGTATTATCAAAGCGCCAACCAATGGTCATTTTAAATTAGCTTACTTCTGCTTGGTTTTCTTTTGGTTTAACTTCAGTTTTAAATTGATTAGATATTTTTTGAACTTCTACAGATGAAACTTTATATTCAGCACACATAGTTTCTTCATCTTTACCATGTCCAGTCACCATGTTAACCATATGTTCAGGAAAATGAAATGTTGTAAAAACAATTCCTTCTTTAACTTTATCAGTCACTTCTACTTTTAAAGCTACTTCACCACGGCCAGAATAAAGTCTACCAATATCACCAGTATTTAGATCTCTTTTCTTAGCATCTTTAGGATGTATTAATAATACATCTTCCGATACAATATTAATATTACTAGTACGTCTTGTCATTGTAGCAGCATTATAGTGTTGAAGAACTCTACTTGTAGTTAGAATTAGTGGATAATCTTTTTGATTAGTTTCAATTTCAGTGGACTCTTTAAAATCAAAACTCTTTAGTCTACCTTTTCCAAGTTTAAATGTTTCTTTATGTAAAATTTGAGTATCAGTACCATCTTCTTGTACAGGCCATTGTAAACCAAACTTTCCTAGTCTTTCTCTTGTTACTCCTTTAAAGAATGGCACAACGTCTGCTATTTCTGCCAATACTTGATCAGCATCGTAAGTTGGCTGGTCAAATCCTAATTTTTGCATCATATCAGTAACAATAACACCATCTGGCTTTGTTCCTGGTAGTGGTGGAACTGCTTTATTAACTCTTTGAATTCTTCTTTCAGTGTTAGTAAATGTTCCATCTTTTTCTAAAAAAGTTGTTCCTGGTAATACTACAGTTGCAAGTTTTGCAGTTTCACTCATAAAAATTTCTTGAACTACTAATAACTCAAGAGAATTCATGGCATCCACTACATGAGCACTATTCGGGTCTGTTTGTACAATGTCTTCTCCAATTATCCAAACCGCTTTTACTTCTTTGTTGATAGCTGCATCAAACATCTGAGGAATTTTTAACCCAGCTTTTGTTGGATGAACCACTCCATATTTTTCTGTATAAAAATTTTGATTTTTTTTATCTGAAACTTCAAAATATCCTGCTCCCTGGTGAGGCTGACATCCCATATCAGCTGCACCCTGTACATTATTTTGTCCTCTTAAAGGGTTAACCCCAACTCCTTTTCTTCCAATATTTCCAGTTATCATTGCAAGATCAGCAATTAACATTACAGTTTTTGATCCTTGTTCTTGTTCAGTAACTCCAAGACCATGAAACTCCATTGAATTTTTCGCTGTAGCATAAGCAATAGCTGCCTCCTTAACCATTTGTTTATCCACACCCGCAACTTTAGCTAGTTGATCCATATCTTGTCTTTCAATTTCTTTTAAAAAATTATCAAAACCTTCAGTTCTATCTCTGACGAAGTCTTTATCATAAAGTTTTGATTTTATAATAAAATGCAACATCATATTTAATACAGCCACATTCGTTCCAGGTCTTAACTTAATATGATAATCAGCAAGTTTCGCAAGTTCAGTGGTAATAGGATCTAATACTATTAATTTTTTACCCTTCATTACTTGTTGTTTGATTTTTGCACCAGTTACAGGATGGGCATTTGTCGGATTAGCACCAATAACCATAAATAAATCTGCATGGTAAATGTCTTCTGTAGAATTTGTTGCCGCTCCAGTACCAAAAGTTTGTTGCATTCCCCAAGCGGTAGGCGAGTGACAAATTCTTGCACAACAATCAATATTATTAGTTCCAACTGCTGCTCTAATCATTTTTTGAAAAACATAATTTTCTTCATTAGTACATCTAGCTGAAGAAATACCCGCAACTGCATCAGGACCATTTGCTTTTATAATTCTATTTAATTCTTTTTTAATAAAGTCATATGCCTCATCCCATGATGCTTCTTCAAATTTGCCATTTCTTTTAATTAATGGAGTTTTCAATCTATCTGGATGATCATAAAAACCAAATGCATATCTACCTTTAATACATGTGTGTCCTGCATTTACTTCTGTTTCTTTTGGAGTATCTATAGCAATAACTTTTTTATCTTTAATAGAAGCTTCCAAATTACAACCGACACCACAATAAGAACATGTGGTTCTTACTTTTTCATCAACAGCAGTTGATTTTGACTGAAACACATCAGATATAGCGTCTGTTGGGCATGTATGAGCACACGCACCACATGATACACAAGATGAATCTCCAAATAACATATCGTTATCTGTTGTAATTCTAGATTCAAATCCCCTACCACTCATTGTTAAAACAAATGAACCTTGAATTTCATCACAGGCTCTTACGCATCTTCCACAATTAATACAATTATCTAGGTTCATTCTCATATAATCATGAGAAGTATCTCTAGGAATACCTTTATGTTGTTTTGGACTATTATATCTATGATCAGATATACCTAAGTCCTTAGCAACATCCTGAAGTTCACAGTTATTATTTACTTCACAAGTTCCACATTCCATCGGATGATCTGTTAAAACTAATTCAACAATATTTTTTCTTAGATCTGTTAAATTTTCATTATTGGTAAAAATATGTTGATTTTCACCAACAGGAGTATGGCATGAAGCTACTACTTTTGTTGGTCCATCTTTTTCTAAAGCAACTTCGACTGAACAAACTCGACAAGCTCCATAAGGGGCAAGATTAGGGTCGTCGCATAAAGTTGGTACTTTTTTTTCTCCAAGATAACTTTTTACAAATTTTAAAATAGAAGTATGTTTAGAACCAATTTCATATGGTTTACCATCTATATATGCAATTTTTCTTTTTTCTGAGCTCATTAATTTTCTTTTATCATATCATTTTTCATTTCATCTCCAAAATACTTTAGTATATTCATTATAGGAGTAGGTATTGCCCCACATAAGGCGCATAAACAACCTTTTTTCATTGTTACTAACAATTCATTAAGTAGTTTTAGAGGGATTTTGGATGTTTTATTTTTTAATTGATCAAACATCTCTTTTCCTCTGTAAGAACCAAGTCTTCCAGGAAAACATTTTCCACATGATTCTTCTGCAGTGAATTCAAATAAATGATGAATATAATCAACCATAGGAAAATCTTTTGGTATACTCACTATACTTGCATGACCCAACATAAAACCAGCTGCTGTAAATTCTTGAAAATCAAGGTTTAATTTTTCAACTTCTTTTATAGGTATCACTCCTCCTAAAGGCCCTCCAACTTGCAAAGCTTTTATCGGTTCTTTAAACCCTCCACCTATATCATACAAAACTTTTTTCATTGGTGTTCCCATTTCAATTTCATAAACACCTGGATTATTAAAAAAACTGTCGAGACAAACTAACTTTGTACCAGCTGATTTTTTATTTCCTATCGCGGAAAATTTTTCAGATCCATTTATTAGAATTCCAGTTGCTGCTGCGAGCGTTTCTACATTATTAACAACAGTAGGTTTTTTGTATAATCCTTCGGTAACAGGGAAGGGAGGTCTAACATCAACTTCAGCTCTTCTACCTTCTATAGATGCGATTAGCGCAGTTTCTTCTCCACATATATATGCTCCTTGACCAATACATATATTTAAATCAAAAGAAAATTTTGTTCCAAGAATATTATTTCCTAACAAGCCTTCATTTTTTAATAAATTGATTGAAGCATTTAAAGCTTCAATTGATTTAGGATATTCGCCCCTTATATATAAAACTCCTTCATCACTTCCAATAACATAGCCACAGATAATCATACCAAATATTACCTTTAAAGGTTGGTCTTCTAGTAAATATCTATCTGAATAAGCTCCAGAGTCTCCTTCATCTGCATTACAAATAACATATTTCTTTTCTGATTTTGCTTTACTACAAAAGTCCCATTTCATTCCAGTCGGAAAACCAGCACCACCTCTACCAGTTAAATTTGAATTCAAAAGAGATTTAATTATTTCTTGTTTGTCAGCATTAATAAATTTTACTAAATGTTTTTTAAACTTATCAAGATCTGAAGTCTCATCATCCATTAAAAAACTTGTTGAAGCAAAGCTCTTTGAAAAAAATTTTTCTTGTTCTAAATCTTTACCTTTAATTATATCGTCAATTTTATTTATGTCGTTTCCGGCATAGTTTTGTCCATTATAATGGAAAGCATTATTTTCATAGCAATATCCTAAACAAAACATTTCACCAACTTTATCATCACCAAGTTTATCTTTTAATTTTTTCTTTAGTGGCTCTTGTGTTCCCGCACACATACATGCACTTCCGTTGCAAACAAAAGCTTTTTTCTCTCTATGAGCAGGTCTTAAAAATTCATAGAAACTCTCAGCCCCATGTAAAGTAGAAACTCCCACATGATATTTATCTGCAATCTCTTTCATTCCTTCACCGTTTTTGGAATTTAAAGATCTTTCAGATAATTTTTGAAATAAATTATCTTTTAAGCCTATTCTTCCAGATAATTTGCTTATATTTTTTGACATATAGTTAAAATAAAACTCTTTCTTTGTTTGTATATATATTGAAACTATTTTTTTTTACAAAGCCTAATAATGTCATTTTAAACCTTTTAGCTAGATCTATAGCAAGACTCGTTGGCGCACCAACACCAGCCATAAGACCAATATTAGACATTAATCCTTTTTGAATTAATTCAAAATTTAATCTTCCTGAGCAAGCAATAAATTGAGAATGATTATCAATTAGTTTTTTTTTATGAGAGTGACCTACAAGTTTATCTAAAGCATTATGCCTTCCCACATCCTCTCTTGTTGCAATCACTTTTCCATTTTTATCGATTAAAGAACTTGCATGGATACCACCTGTTTTAGAAAATTCAGATTGTTCGCTTGTTAGCAGTTCTGGAGATTTTAAAATAACTTCTTTTTTAATTTTAGGATAAGAGATATCTAATTTATTTTCTTTAATTACCTCAACTGTTTCAAGAGAAGTTTTTCCACAAACTCCACATGAAGAATTAGTTATAAAATTTCTTTTTATTTTTGCGATATCAATGTTTTTAGTATTATTTATGGTTGCAACTATTTTATTTTGAATATTAAAATCTCCTACCTTTTCTCCTATTTTTTCTATATTTTCTATATCAGAAAAATTTTCTATTATTCTTTCATTAAATAAAAAACCAGATATTAAATCCTCATCATTTCCTGGCGTTCTCATTGTAATGGATAGTTGATCAGTTTCCCACTTTCCATCAACCTTATATTTAAGATTCATTTCAAGAGGTTCTTCTACTGAAACAGAGTCTTTTATTTCTTCTGTAGAACTTCCTTTTAACTTTACAACATTATATTTTATATCCATTTACAAAGGGTATTTTTTTTTTAAAATCAATCGATTTAAAACTACTCCAAAAATTAGAACAATAATAGTACCAGAAATAATTGGATTTATTATATAATCTAAAGATACGCTTCCCATTATTACAATTATAGGATTACCGCCTGCTGGGGGATGAGTTATATTTAATACAATCATCAAAGCAACACCCGCTCCAACTGCTATAGGTAAATTAATATATAAAGGCAAAGGAATAAAATAAAGCACAAATAGACCAGCCAAAGATGTTGCTAGGTGGCCAAAAAAAATATTTTTTGGTTGTGCAAATGGACTCTCAGGATATCCATAAAGTAACACCATAGTAGAACCAAAAGAAGCAATTAAAAAAATTCCAAATTCTGTTTTATATGTAAGAAGGGTTAATGCACCAATTGTAATTGAAGAAAATAAACCAGCAATTAAAGCTTTTATAATAAGTGAATTTTTCATTTTATAATTTTAATGCTTTTGAAACTGCTTTAAAAGGTAATAACAAACAATCTTTTCTAGCAATATTTTTTTTATCAAAAATCTTTTTAAAAATTTTCCATTCTTTTGGGATATTTGCAAGATTGTCTTCAAAAAAAGTTTCAATTACATTTAATAAACTTTTAATACTTTCGACTGGTTTATTAATTGAATTACTTGACAAAAGACTTACTGAGGCTTGACAATAAACACAAGATTTGCACTGATATCCAAAGTCTACAATTTTATTTTCCTTAACTTTTAAGCTTATTTCCATTTGATCTCCACAAATAGCATTTTTGTGTGTCGCTTTATGAGTGTGGTCTTTAATTACTTTGTTATTTTCGGTATTTGACGCAATTTGTAAAATTTTTAGATCCATTTTAAATTCTTTTAATAAACAATTAATAATTTATATTTCTTTTAATGATTGAAAACAACATTCTAGGTATAATTTTAGCAGGAGGCAAATCAAGCAGATTTGGTGAAGATAAATCAATTGCAAAATTAGGTGATAAAACTTTATTAGATCACACTATAAATAAAATAGAAAAAGAATTTGCTGAAATATTGGTGATTTCAAATAATAAAGAATTTAATTTTAAAAATAATAAAATTCATGTTGTAGAAGATTGTATAGAAGGGCAGCTTGGACCTTTGGTTGGCATACTCACAGCAATGAAGTGGGTTATAATAAATAAAAAAAACTATAAATGGATAGCATCGTTTCCTTGTGACACGCCTTTTTTTGATATTAAATTAATAAGTGAACTAAAAAATAAAGTTAAAGAAACCTCAAAAAAACTTATTTTTTTAAATAGCAATAAAAAGAGACATAATATTTTTGGTTTATGGTCAATGGATTTAATTGAAATATTAGAAAAAGATATAAAAAATAGCTTTAGAAAAGTAGAGTTATGGGCTGATAAGATTGGTTATGAAAATATTAATATAAATGAAGAAAAATTTGATAAATTTTTAAATATAAATACTAAAAAAGATTTAGAAAAAGCAAAAGAAAATTTAGACAAGATTTAAAATGATACATTATAAAAAAGCTCTTTTAGAACTAAAAAAAAATAAAATAAAAATATATTCAGAAAAAGTTTCTGCTGAGGACTCGATTAATAGAATTTCAGCAGCTAATTTAAATTCACCTTGCAATTATCCTGCAGCAAACAATACAGCGTTTGATGGATTTGCGATTAATTCAAATGAGGCCAAAAATCTTAGTAAAAAAAAATCTTTAAAATTTAAAATTATAAAAACTTTAGCTGCAGGAGATAATCCAAATATTAAAAAAGTTCCAAAATTTTCAGCAATTGAGGTGATGACAGGGGCTATAATCAAAAAACCGTTTGATACTATAATTCCTGTAGAAGAGGCACAATTTTTTCCAAGCAGAACAAAACCCAAGTATTTAATTATAAATAAAAAAATAAAAAAAAATAATTTTATAAGATTTGCAGGATCAGATTTTAAAAAGAGTGAAATTGTAATTAAAAGAGGAGAAATTATAAATTCTCAACATATTTTAGCATTTAAAACTTTAGGCATAAAAAATATAATGGTGAAAAAAAAACCAAATATAGTTTTTTACACAACTGGAAATGAAATATCTAATAGTAGCAAGCTACCCAACTGGAAAGTTAGAAATTCAAATAGTTACTATCTAAAATCTCTTTTAAAAAATTTACCTTTTAATTTTGTAGAAAAGAAAATTTTAAGAGATAATGATCTAAATAAATTTCAAAGTGAAATTAAGAAAAATTTAAAATCAAGAAATGATTTAATCTTAACATCGGGCGCAGTGTCTGCAGGCAAATTTGATTTTGTCCCAAAGATTATTAAAAAATTTAAATTAAAGTATTTTTTTAAAGGTGCCTATATACGTCCTGGAAAGCCTTTAATGTTTGCAAAATTTATAAGGAATAAAGCTTTTTTTGGATTACCAGGAAATCCAATTTCTTCTGCAGCATGCTTTAGGTTTTTTGTATTACCATATTTGTATTTTTCTACAGAGGTAAGTGAAAATAAACCTATAAATGCTATGCTTAAAACACCGTTTAAAAAGAAAAAAAATTTTACTAGATTTATTAAAGGACAAATATCATTTTCAAATAAAGGTATAGCAGATTTTAAAGTTCAAAAAGGACAAGAGTCATTTAGAATTAAACCATTTACCAAGTCAAATGTATGGGGATTATTTCCTAGCGGAAAAGCTAATTTCAAAAAAAATGATTATATAAAGTGTTATACACTCACAGGTATAAATTAAATTTATATTAATTAATCAAATTTTGTTGTGGATTTAATTAATAGGTATTAATAATCCAAAATGGAAAAATTAAAGAATCCTCAACTTGCTATACCTGTAGTTCTAATGGCTGGTATTTTTTGGTCATTTGGTCCTTATGTCGTTCGTAATATTGATGAAGCTAACACAGTTCCTTGGCAATATTTGTTTACGAGAGGAATGGTAATATTTATTTTACTTAATCTTTACTTGTATATGGAAGAAGGAATAGAATTTATCAGTAATTATAAAAAAATAGGTGTTTCCGGTATTATAGGTAGTTGTGGATTAGCAGCAGCGATGATTACTTTTATTTGGTCAATAACAAATACATCAGCAGCAATAACTCTTCTTTGTCTTGCTGCAATGCCATTTATTACAGCCTTATTAGGTTTTTTATTTTTAAAAGAAACAATATCTATAAATGTTTGGGTAGCTATTGGGATTGCTACTATTGGAATTATAATAATGGCTATAGGAAATAATGAAAAAAATACATTTTTTGGTTTTGTTTTAGGAATAGTATCTGCAGTAGGGTTTTCAGTTTTTTCAGTAAGTTTGAGATGGAGAAAAGAAACTCCAAAATTTACCACAGTTGCTTTGGCAGGCTTAATTTGCCTTTTAGTATCTCTGATTGTGATTATTAATAAAGATTTAAGCATTTTTTCATCTAGCAAAAATCAAGCTTTATTTGCAGTACATGGAACAATCGTTTGTTTAGGTATGATATTATACGCAATTGCATCGAAAAATATTCCTGCGGCAGAACTTACTTTGCTTTCTTTAACAGAGGTAATAGGTGGAATATTTTGGGTTTGGCTACCATGGCTTGGAATTAATGAAGTGCCACAAACAAATACTATTATTGGTGGTTTTTTAATATTTTTAGCTATATTTTATTATAGCTTAATAATAAAAAGTAATAGAAGATTTATTGCATTAAATTAATTTAATGAGTTCAGAAAAAATAATTGTTAATAGTTGGAATGAGTGGGATCCTTTAAAACATGTGATCATTGGAAAAGCTGATGGTTGCTGCATTCCTGCACCAGAGCCAGCTTTAGATGCAAAGGTACCAGAAGATTCTGATATGAAAGGACAATATGGTCCCAGAACAAAAGATACAGTTGATAAAGCAAATGAACTTTTGGACAATTTTGCTAACATGTTAAAAAAAAGAGGAATTAAAGTAGACAGACCTCAACCACTAGATTTTAATCAAAAAATATCAACCCCAGATTGGAAAGCAGAAAGCATGTTTGGATGTATGCCGGCTAGAGATGTGATTCTTACCGTAGGAAACGAAATGTTAGAAGCAACTATGAGTTATAGATGTAGATGGTTTGAGTATTTAAATTACAGACCTCTTATTCAAAAATACTATAACTCAGATCCAAATATGAAACACGAGTCTGCTCCAAAACCAAGATTAACTGATGCTGATTATAGAAAGGATTATTTATCAGATAAAATAGGAGATCAAAAAAGGCTTGAATGGACTGAAAAAAAATTTTTTGTAACAACAGAAGAAGAGCCTCTTTTTGATGCAGCTGATATACTTAGATTTGGTAAAGATTTAATTGTTCAGCATGGTTTTACAACAAATTTAAAAGGAATAGAATGGCTAAAAAGACATTATAAAGATCACAGAGTTCATGGAGTAAATTTTCCTGGAGATCCTTATCCAATACATATTGATGCAACTTTTACACCTATTAAACCAGGATTAATTATTAACAATCCACAAAGAAGATTACCAAAAGAACAAAGAAAACTTTTTGAGGATAATGATTGGGAGATAATTGATTCAGCTCAACCAGCACATAATTCTCCACCTCCATTATGTT
Source organism: uncultured Pelagibacteraceae bacterium (assembly GCA_902569415.1). GTDB lineage: Bacteria > Pseudomonadota > Alphaproteobacteria > Pelagibacterales > Pelagibacteraceae > Pelagibacter. The sequence goes on along the minus strand of CACFUH010000002.1, from coordinate 1,113 downwards.
ATTCATCAGTTTGGCTTTCTATGAATGTTTTAGTTTTAGATCCAAAAACAGTATGTGTAGAAAAAAGTGAAGTCTATCAAGCTGAGCAGTTAGATAAACTTGGAATGGAAGTAGTACCGGTAGATATGAGAGATGCGTATGCTTTTGGAGGCGGACTTCATTGTTGTACAGCAGATGTTTATAGGGAAGGCAAATTAGAAGATTATTTTCCTAAACAATAATCAGCTAGGGTTTTGTTTTAAAAATTCAATATACTTTATAACTTCATCAAACTTTTTATCCTCTATATCTTTGTAACTGGCATTAAATTTACTTTTTACGCATATAGCTACGTGCGCATATGGATTTCTTCCTTTTGGATGATTTGGATGATCGGGTAATTGTCCTTGTAAATAATCACCAGCTTCCTGAATAATTTTCCAGAGTTTACTTGCGTTTTCTTTGTTCACACCTTCATATTTCTTGTTTTATCTCAAAAGTCTCTAGTCGTGTCTCTAGTTTATTGATAACTTTTATTGAAATGAGAAGAATTTTCAAGATTTTATTAATTACATTTTTAGTTTTTATTTCGCATGAAGCTCAAGCTGTTTCTCCAGGAGGTATAATAAAAGCATTTAAAGGTATAGGAAAAATTTTTAAAAAAGGAGCGGATGAAGTGCCTGATATAGGAAAAAAAATTGAAGATCTAAAAGGTGGAAATATTAAAAGTAGCAGTAAAATTGAAGAGACTGTCTTAAATGTGGATAATTCAACTAGTATCAAGTTTGAAGAAGGAACATTGCATCAAATAGACAACTTAAGCCAAGATGAGCTGCTCGAAGCTCATAATATAAAACAAAGTAGAAGACAAAGGGATGCAGATCAACTTCTGGATGTTATAGATGCTATTGACGTAGCTAGTGATATTGCTCAAACTGCAATAATAGTTCCTTTTATTCAAACTGAATGGCAGGGTAGAGTTTTTAAATCTTCAAATTATTTCAATAATCCAACTATAGAAAAAAGAATTCTTATAATGTGCGAGTCAAATTTGGAAGATTTTTATTTTACAGCTCTGTTTGACAAAGAAGGCAGAAATTGGTTTTTATTAAGCGGAAATTTTACAAATAAAAA
>CACFUH010000001.1 GCA_902569415.1 uncultured Pelagibacteraceae bacterium | reverse complement strand
AAAAGATGAAGGGTAAAAAATTATTTGTTCCAATGGAAAACAAAACAATTAATGTAACTATAACAGATACAGTTTTTTTAGATAAAGAAAATAAGAGGTTGAATGCTTAATTTTAATACTCCAATTACTGATACTAAAGAATACTCTGAAATAAAACTTTCAGAGATCGAGCCTATCTTTAAAATAAATTTGAGAGGTAAAAATAGAGATTTTATAACTAAAATTGGAAAAGAATTGTCTATAATTACTCCAGTAGACCCCAATACATCATCGAGCAATGAAAAATTAAATCTTCTTTGGTTGAGTCCAGATGAATGGTTTTTGTACTCAAATGATAAGCTTGATATAAAAGATGCTAATTCTTTAGAGGATAAACTTTTTAATGAAATTTCTAAAGTAAAACTAGGTTCTGTTACAAATGTATCTGATCATTGGATAATGATTAATTTAAAAGGTACAAAAATTTTTGAATTATTATCGGCTGGTTGTCCATTTAATTTTAATAATTTTAAAAAGTCAAAAGGTGCTGTAACGCAAACTTTGCTTAATCACATTGATATTATCATTCACAATAAAAATATTAATGATTTAAATTTATTTGTTAGAAGATCCTTTTCATCACATTTGTGGTCATGGATGAACGACAGTGCTAGATTTATTTAATTTAATCTTAAAATAATAAATTATTATAAAAAAATAAGAAATTGAGAAAAACCAATTAATTCCTACCCATAAGAAGAAGAAAGTTTCAAAGCTCGCATTTATATATTTAGCAATATAAAATACTGCAATTGGGTTAAGAACATTTCTAAAAAAGTTAGAAATCATTGCATTTTCTGACTTTTTTAAAGCCATGAAAAAACCGTTTGATAGAAAAAAAACAGGATAAGCTGGTAATACAAAAGCTGAAATTTTTAAATATCTTTTTCCATATTCAATTACCTCAGGGTCGCTTGAAAAAAAACTTGTAATTATACTTGCTGATAAAAAAACCAAAGTTCCAGCTGTAATCATTATAATAAAAGCATACTTAATAGCGGTAAAATAAGTTTCTTTGATTCTGACAAGATTATTAGCTCCATAATTTTGGGCTATTATAGATATTATAGCTGTATTAATTCCAAGTATTGGAAGTAGAACTACTTGTTCTATACGTGTACCTACACCGTAACCTGCAACAGCATATTCACCAGATTGACCTACGTAAGTAAAAATTATTGCAGCGGCTAATGCATATCCACATATAGATACTGAAATTGGCATTGATTGAAAAAAGATATTTTTAAAAAATAAAAATTTTGGAACTAAATATTCGCTTGTTATTTTTCTTACCCTTTCATTTTTAAGAACCTTAAATAAAATAACCAGAAAAGAAACTAATTGGGAAATAATTGTAGCTATACCAATGCCCTTAACTCCAAAAGCTGGTATAAATAAAAAACCAAATATTAAAATAGGATTTAATATTATGTTTAAAAGAAATGACAAAACTAAAACATTTCTGTAAGTTTTAGTATCACCTTCCGCATGAAGTAATGAATTTAATGTAACAACTAAAATAAATAAAAAGGAACCTGAATAAATAATATTCGTATATTCAAGGCCTAAAGATGCAACCTCTTCTGTCGAACCCATTAAAAAAAATACAGGTTCAGAAAAATACAATCCTAGAAAGGTTATAAAAATAGAAATTAAAATTCCATAATAAATAATATGAGAAAAATAATTTAAAGTTTTTTTATCATCTTTTTCACCAATACTGTTTCCTATTAAAGATGTTCCAGCAACTGTTACGCCGATAGATGTAGCAATAATAATAAAATATATTGGGAATGATTTACTTAATGCTGATAATGCTTCTGGAGATATTTTCCCTGCAAAAAAAGTATCAACTACATTATAAAGAGTTTGAAATAAAGTTCCTACCATAGCAGGAACAGCAAGTTTTCTAACAAGTTTAGGTATATTGTCCTTTAGCAAATCCATATTTAAAATTCTTTTTGGAATATATGTTTTCTTCCAAGTTTTTTTGCAACATTTATTTGCTTTTGTCTCATTCTAAATCTTTCTTTTTGTGAGTTTGTTAGTGTATCGTGACAATTTGGACATGAAACACCCTCTTCATACTTAAGTGATTTTTTATCTTTAATAGATATCGGCTTTCTGCAACCGCTGCACATAGAGTGAGTGCCAACAGCCAATCCGTGTTTTAAAGAAATTCTATTATCAAAAACATAGCATTCACCTTTCCACAAACTTTTATTTTTTTTTATTTTTTTTAGATAATTGATTATTCCACCCTTTAATTGAAATACATTATTAAAACCTTTTTTTTCAAGATATACGCTAGCTTTTTCACATCTTATTCCACCAGTACAAAACATTGCTATAGTTTTTTTTCTATCTAACTTTTTAAGATAATCAGGAAATTCTCTAAATTTATCTATCTCTGGATTTATTGAACCTTTAAATGTACCAACTTTATATTCAAATGGTTTTCTAGCATCTATTAAAATTGTTTTTTTATTGCTAATAAGTTTATTCCACTTGCTTGGTTCTAGATGGTTTTTTGCTTTTCTTTTTGATATTTTTATTCCCATAGGAACTACCTCGTTTTTTATTTTAACCTTACCTCTATGGAATATTTGAAATTTACTTTTAGATAAATTTTGACTATCAAAATTTATAAAATTAAAGGTTTTTTTAATTTTATTTAATACAAGCTCTAAATTTTTTTTGTTAGATGATATTGTACCATTTATTCCTTCATCAGAAACAATTATTGTTCCTCTTATATTATATTTGCTGAAAATATCGCTTAGTAATTTTTTATTTTTTTTGACTCCATAAATTTTTTTAAACTTATAGAAACCAGAAATATAGTACATTATATTTTTCTACAAACAGTTAAACCATCACCTAAAGGAATAATTAAGTTTTCAACTCGTTTATCTTTATTAACATAGGAATTAAATTCTCTTATACTTACGGTTAATCTATCCTGTTTATTATTATTAATAACCTCGCCATGCCACAAAACATTATCAATTACAATTAAACCGTCTTTATCGATTAAATCGACTGAATGATTAAAATATTTTTTATAATTTTCTTTGTCAGCATCAATGAATACTAAATCAAATTTTTGCTTTTGATCATGTAAATAATTTAAACTTTTAATTGCTGGAGCAATAATTAATTTTATTTTGTTTTCTTGGGCAGCCTTTTTAAAAAAATTTAATGCTGTATTGCTAGTTTCTTTATTTTTATCCAACGCTATTACAGAGCCATCATCTGGTAGGGCTAGGGACATAGATAATGTACTTAATCCTGTAAAAGTACCTATTTCTAAAATTTTTTTAATTTTAGAAGATTTAATTAATAAATGTAGAAAATGACATTGTGATATTGAGATTTGCATTCTTTTAATATCTCCAAGTCCTTCATTATATGAAATTATTTCTTTTTGAACTGAATGAAGTTTTGTTGAGTAGTTATTTATATATTCTTCAATTTCTTTATTAACAGTTAGATTTGTACCCATTCTACTTAAGTTTCTTTTTTAATATATCATTAACTAATTGGGGATTAGCTTTACCTCCAGAAACTTTCATTGCTTGTCCTACAAAAAAACCAAATAGCTTTTCTTTTCCAGATTTATACTCTTTCACTTTATCTTGATTATCATTTATTACTTTTTCTATAAGTTTTTCTAACTCCTTAGGGTCACTCTGTTGTTTAAGTCCTTTTTCTTTGACTATTTCTATAGGATTTTTATCTTCTTCAGCCATCATTTCAAAAACTGTTTTGGCAATTTTACCTGAAATTGTGCCATCTTTTATTAAATTAATTAAATTAGATAGATTTTTTGCGCTTATTGGACTTTCTGTAATTTCCAAGTTTTTTTCATTTAATAAAGCAAATAATTCACCCGTAATCCAATTAGATGAAAGCTTCACATCAGAATTTTCAATTACTGCTTCAAAATATTTTGATATATCTAGATCTGATACTAAAATATTTGCTTCATAGGGGCTTAAATTAAATTTTTCAATAAAACGTGATTTTTTTTGGTCTGGAAGTTCTGGAATTTCTTTTTTAATAATTTCAACATATTCGTCGTTAAATTCTAATGGTAGTAGATCAGGATCTGGAAAATACCTGTAATCGTGGGCATCTTCTTTAGATCTCATAGACCTTGTTTCATTTTTTTTTGTATCAAAAAGTCTTGTTTCTTGATCAATTTTTCCTCCCTCTTCTAAAATATCAACTTGTCTATTAGCCTCATGTTCTATGGCCATTTGCATAAACTTTATTGAATTTACATTTTTAATTTCACATCTAGTTCCATATTTATCTTCGCCTTGTTTTCTAACAGAAACGTTGACATCAGCTCTAAGTGAGCCCTCTTGCATATTTCCATCACAAGTTCCTAAATATCTCATTATTGATCTTAATTTTTTTATATAAACGTTAACTTCCTCAGGTGATCTTAGATCTGGTTTACTTACAATTTCCATCAAAGCGACTCCTGATCTGTTTAAATCAACCAATGTATTTTTTGGATCAATATCATGAATACTTTTTCCAGCATCTTGTTCTAAATGTAATCTTTCTATTCCTATAGTTTTTGATCCAGATGCCAGATCAAGCACAACAGTACCTTCTCCTACAATTGGATCTTTATATTGCGATATTTGATATCCCTGAGGTAAGTCTGCATAAAAATAATTTTTTCTATCGAAAATGGATTTATTGTTAATTTTAGCATTTAATCCAATTCCAGTTTTTATAGCTTGTTTAATACAAAATTCATTAATTACTGGCAGCATCCCAGGAAATGCTGCATCAACTAAACTAACTTGGGTATTGGGTTCGCTTCCAAATTTGGTAGGTGATGTAGAAAATAATTTGGATTCTGATAATACTTGTGCATGGACTTCAAGACCTATTACTACCTCGTATTTTTTTCCATTTCTCTCAATCAAGTAGTCTTTAGTCATTAATCCACCATTCTTTTAAATTAAATTTAAAATTAATTTTATCCTCCATTGAGTAGGCTATATTTAAAATATTTTGTTCATCAAATGATTTTCCAATAATTTGAAGACCTAATGGATATCCCTTTTTGTCTAATCCTGCAGGAATTGAAATTCCAGGTAAACCTGCAAGATTCACAGGTACAGTGAATATATCGTTTAGATACATTGAAACTGGGTCATTTGATTTATCTCCAATTTTAAATGCCGAAGAAGGTGTTGAAGGTGTTAGTATTGCATCAACTTTTTGAAATATATTATTAAAATCGTTTTTAATTAATCTTCTAACTTTTTGTGCTTTCAAGTAATAAGCATCATAATAACCAGAAGATAAAACATATGTGCCAATCATAATTCTTCTCTTTACTTCATCACCGAATCCTGCAGATCTAGTTTTTTCGTACATATCGATTAAATTATTACCTTTAGTTCTAAAACCATATTTTACACCATCGTACCTTGCAAGATTAGATGAGGCTTCAGCTGGTGCAACAATATAATATGTTGGTAATGCAAATTTTGTATGTGGAAGTGATACATCTATGATTTCAGCACCACAATCTTTTAAGTAGTTTTTTCCATTTTCCCATAATTTTTCAATTTCCTCGGACATTCCATCAACTCTATATTCTTTTGGAATTCCAATTTTTTTACCTTTGATGTCTTTTGATAAATCTTTTGAATACATCGGTCTCTTAAAATCTACAGAAGTTGAATCTTTATTATCAAAAGAGCTCATTACCTCTAGCAAGAGTGCAGCATCATTAACATTTCTTGTCATGGGACCTGCTTGATCTAGAGATGAAGCAAATGCAACTATTCCATATCTTGAGCAACTGCCATAAGTAGGTTTTAAACCAACCGTACCTGTGAATGAAGCGGGTTGTCTTATAGATCCACCTGTATCAGTTCCTATAGTTGCTGGTGTTAATTTTGCAGCTAGTGCTGATGCAGATCCACCAGATGAACCACCCGGTACCAAATCTTTATCAATTGGGCTAATTACATTACCAAAATAACTTGTTTCATTGGATGAACCCATTGCAAATTCATCACAGTTTAACTTTCCTAAAAGAATTGCACCATCGTTCCACAAATTTTGAGTGACAGTTGACTCGTAAGTTGGAATAAAATTATTCAAAATTTTACTACTTGCTGTAGTTTTAACATTTTTTGTACAAAATAAATCTTTAATTGCCATTGGTATACCAGGTAACTTTTTATTGAGATCAGGCTTTGTATCAAATTCTTTAGCTTTTTTTAATGCAGCATCAAAAGTTTCTTCAATATATGTGTTTAAATTTTTAGATTTTTTTGATCTCTCAACATATTCTGATGTCACATCATAAGATGAAAGCTTTTTATTTTTTATATTAGAAACTAATTCAGATAAACTAAGGTCAATTATATTTGACATTATTCAACTACTTTCGGAACAACAAAAAAATCTTTATTATCATCTGGAGAATTTTTAAGAATTTCTTCTCTGATATTTTTAGATTTAATCTCGTCTTTTCTAAGTCTTAATTTTGTTTCAGCTATAGAGCTTAGTGGTTCTATGTTTTCAGTTTTTAACTCATTAAGTTGTTCAATCCATTTAAATATTGAATTTAAATCAGTCTCTAATTTCTGAGCTTTTTGTTCATCTAAGGAAATTCTTGATAATTTAGATATATGTTTAACTGTTTTAAGATCTATACTCATGTGATATTTAAATTAAGGGCAAATTATCATTTAATATGAAAATTACAATATGATGGACATTAACGATATAAAGAACCATATAAATAACAAATCTAGACTAATTGGAGTTGATATGGGTTCCAAAAGAGTTGGTTTGTCAATTTCTGATGAAAATAGAAAAATTGCCACTCCTTTAAAAACAGTAAATTATGAAAATATTCAAATCTTAGCAGAAGAGTTAAAAAAAATAGCTAATGAAAATAACGTTCATGCTATCATATTTGGAAATCCCAAAAATATGGATGGCACAGAGGGTAATTCATCTCAATCTGTAAAAGATAAAATAAAATTAATATCTGAAAAAATCCAAATACCAATATTTTTATGGGACGAAAGGCTTTCTACGGTTGGTGCATTCAATTTATCGAGTGAACTAGATATAAATGTAACAAAAAGAGTAAAAAATATAGATAAAAATGCTGCTGCTTTTATACTTCAGGGTGTTTTAGATTTTTTAAATAATTAAGCTTGCATTATTCATACTCTATAGCTATAGAGTTGGTTTTAATGGCAAATGTAAAAAAAGCTATTAAAATCTCTCAAAAACATCTCCTAGGAATCCAAGATCTATCAATTTCTGATGTAAATTTTATTTTATCGGAAGCAAAACAATTTATTAGCCTTAATAAAAGTAAAAATAAAAAGTTAGATGTTTTAAGAGGAAAAACTCAAATTAATTTATTTTTCGAACCTTCGACACGTACACAAAGCTCATTTGAGTTAGCTGGAAAAAGATTGGGCGCAGATGTTATGTCGATGAATTTAAATAATTCAGCGATTAAAAAAGGGGAAACATTAATAGATACCGCCATGACACTTAATGCAATGCATCCTGATATAATTGTAGTTAGACACCAGGATTCTGGTGCATCAAATTTATTGTCCCAGAAAGTTAATTGTGCTGTACTTAATGCTGGTGATGGAAGAAGAGAACATCCAACACAAGCACTATTAGATGCACTAACTATTATAGATAGAAAAGAAAAAATAGAAGGATTAAAAATTGCAATATGTGGGGATATAGTTCATTCTCGAGTAGCAAGATCAAATATTTATCTTCTTAACATGCTGGGAGCAGAGGTTAATATTATTGCTCCTTCAAATTTAATGCCAAAAGATATTGGCAAACTTGGAGTTAACAGTTTTTCAGATATGAAAAAAGGATTAAAAGATTGCGATATAGTTATGATGCTTAGACTTCAAAATGAAAGAATGACAAGTTCTTTTCTTTCATCAAATAGAGAATATTACGAATATTATGGATTAACACCTAATAAATTAAACTATGCAAAAGAAGATGCTTTAATAATGCATCCTGGTCCAATGAACAGGGGTATCGAAATTGATACAAATTTAGCTGATGACATAAATAAGAGTGTAATAAAAGAACAAGTAGAACTTGGTGTAGCTGTAAGGATGGCTTGCCTTAAAATATTTTGTGAATGATGAAAAAAAAATACTTTTTAAATGCAAATATAATTGACCCACAAAATTCTATAGATGAAGTTGGTGGTCTAATAATCGGTGAAAATGGAAAAATTGAAGCTGCAGGTAAAAAAGTAAATACAAATAATATACCGTCTAGAGAAAAATATATAGATTTAAAAGGCAAATATATAATTCCAGGAATCGTTGATATGAGAGTATTTGTTGGTGAGCCTGGTTATGAATATAAAGAAAATTTCAGAACTTTAAGTGAAGCTGCATTATCAGCTGGTGTTACATCTGTGGTTACAATGCCTAATACAAATCCTGTTATTGACAATGTTTCAATAGTTGATTTTTTAAAAAGAAGAGGAAGAGATAAAGCTAAAATTAATATATATCCAACTGCATCTTTAACAAAAAACCTTGAAGGTACGAATATGACTGAGTTTGGACTTTTACAAGCTAAAGGAATTATAGGATTTACAGATGGTTATAAAACAATTCAAAATACAAGATTGATGTCTAGAATAATGAGATCAGCATATGATTTAAATTGTCTGATTATGCAGCATGTTGAAGATAAAGAACTGGCAAAAGATGGAATGGTGAATGATGGAATTATTTCAACAAAACTAGGTCTTCAAGGTATTTCTGATTTAGCAGAAAAAATTATTATTGAGAGAGATTTAACTTTATTAGAAGATTTTAATTGTAGATATCATATATCGCAAATTTCATCACAAAAATCACTAGAAGTAATTAAAAGAAGAAAAGAAATGGTAGAATTTACATGTGGTGTTTCAATAAATAACTTATCATTAAATGAAAATGATATTGGTGATTTTAGAACATTTTTAAAATTATCACCTCCGTTAAGAACTGAAGATGATAGATTAGCTTTGATCAAAGGAATAAATAATGATTTGATTGATGTAATAGTTTCTGATCATAAACCTGAGGATGAGGAACAAAAAAGACTAACATTTGCTCAAGCTGCAACTGGTGCTTCTGGAATTGAAACTCTATTGCCTTTAGCTTTGGAGCTGTATCATAATGAATCTTTAAAATTAAATAAAATAATTAAAGCCTTAACATGCAATCCAGCAAATATACTAAAGATAAATAAAGGAAATTTAAGCATAGGTAATGACGCTGATTTTTGTATACTCGATATAAACAAGCCCTGGGTAGTTAAAAAAGAAAATTTAATTTCAAAGTCTAAAAATACATCTATTGAGGGAAGAAAGTTACAAGGTAAAATAACAAATACATTTGTAAAAGGTGAAGAATTATTTAAAAGTTAAATATGGAATTAATTATAGCTATTGCGATTTCTTATTTAATGGGATCAATTCCTTTTGGCTTAATTTTAACTAAAATTTTTTTAAATAAAGATATAAGAGATATAGGTTCTGGTAACATAGGTGCAACTAATGTCCTAAGGACAGGAAATAAAATAATTGGATATTTAACTTTATCATTAGATGTCTTAAAAGCAGTAATTCCGGTAATATATATTAAATTTAATTATCCTGAATTAGTTTATGTGTCATCTTTGTCAGTATTTATAGGACATGTTTTTCCTTTGTGGTTGAAATTTAAAGGAGGAAAAGGTGTTGCCACATATGTTGGTATATTATTTTCTATTAATTATATCTTGGGATTTGTTTTTGTTGCATCTTGGTTAATAATTTTTTTTGTTTTAAGATATTCTTCATTAGGATCAATTCTAGCAACTTTTATAATTCCAATTTTTATTTTGTTTAATCCAAATTACGAAAATGAATATTTTTTTATAATAATGTTTATTTTAATTTTATTTACGCATAGAGAAAATGTTAAACGACTGATAAATAAAGAAGAATCGAAGACTAAAATTTATTAATTTGACTATTGATCTATTTTTTGTGTAGTTTCACTAATTATGAATCTTGTCATAGTTGAAAGTCCTGCAAAAGCTAAAACTATTAATAAATATTTAGGTGGTGACTATACAGTTTTAGCAAGTTATGGACATATAAGAGATCTTCCTTCAAAGAACGGATCTGTAGACCCAAATGATAAATTTAAAATGATATGGGAAGTTGATAGTTTTTCAAAAAAATATTTAAAAGAGATAACAGATGCTGCAAAAATATCAGACAAAATTATTCTTGCTACAGATCCAGATCGTGAAGGTGAAGCTATTGCTTGGCATGTAAGAGAATATTTGGATGAAAAAAAACTCTTAAAAGATAAGAAAATTGAAAGAGTAGTTTTCAATGAAATTACTAAAAAAGCTGTAACGAACGGAATAGATAATCCTCGAAATATAGAATCTAATTTGGTTGATGCATATATGGCAAGAAGAGCTTTGGACTACTTAGTTGGATTTAATATTTCTCCTATATTATGGACAAAACTACCAGGTTCAAAATCTGCAGGTAGAGTTCAGTCTGTTGCTCTAAGATTGCTTACAGAAAGAGAGCATGAAATAGAACAATTTAAACCTGATGAATTTTGGACTTTAAATGTAAATTTTAAAACCTCAAAAGGTGACATTTTAAATTCAAATATTGTATTACTAAATAATTCGAAAATAGAAAAATTTTCCTTTAAAAATAAAGAAGATATAAATAATGCTATAGAACTTATAAAAAAATCTAAATTCAAAATTTCAGATATTAGTTCGAAAATATTTACCAGAAATCCACTAGGTCCATTTACTACTTCTACGCTTCAGCAAACATCTTCAAGCAAGTTAGGTTTTGGAGCCTCTAGAACAATGCAGATTGCTCAAAGATTGTATCAAGGGATAGATATTGAAGGTGATACAGTAGGATTAATTACATACATGAGAACAGATGGTACAAACATATCAAAAGATACTGTAGCTGATTTTAGAAATTTTATAAAAAATTCATATGGAGATATTTATTTACCTAATGAACCTAATAATTACTCAGGCAAGAAAGCTAAGAATGCACAAGAGGCTCATGAAGCAATAAGACCAACTGATATTACTAGAACGCCCGAGTCTATTAAAAAATTCTTAAGTACTGACCAAAACAAACTTTATGATTTAATTTGGTCTAGAGCCCTTTCGTCTCAAATGGAGTCAGCAAAATTTGATAGAAAAACTATTACAATAACTTCAGATGATAACTTGAACCAATTTAAATGCTCAGGATCAACAATAAAATTTGATGGATATTTAAAACTTACAAGAATTGATGAAAATGAAGATGAAAAAATTCTTCCAGATGTTAATAAAGATGAAGTTTTAACAAATGATTTTGTTGATGAACAACATTTCACACAGCCACCACCTCGATATTCTGAAGCAAGTTTAGTAAAAAAACTTGAAGAATTAGGGATTGGAAGACCTTCTACATATGCAAGTATTATTTCTGTTATTTCGAATAGAGGTTACGCTGATGTAATAAATAAACGTTTTTTTCCTACAGATAGAGGAAAATTATTATCCGCATTTCTAGAAAAATTGTTTTCTAAGTATGTGGACTATGGTTTTACAGCAGGTTTAGAAGATCAACTTGACGATATTACAACAGGAAAAGAGGAATGGATAAAAGTGCTTGATGAATTTTGGAAAGATTTCAACATAAATGTGTCAACTGTTAAAGAAAAGCGTACTCGAGAAGTGTTAGACTTGCTTAATCAAAGTCTCGGTGAATTAATTTTTGAAGCTGATGAAAATGGTAATGTTAATAGAAAATGCAAATTATGTAATACAGGTGAATTAAGCCTAAAAAATAGTTTTAGAGGTGGTGCATTTATAGGGTGTTCTAATTACCCAGATTGTAAATTTACTAGACCATTATCTAAATCTAAGGCTAAGGATCAATACGCGCTAGCAGAACCTAAATTAATTGGTCAAAATGAAGATGGTAAGGATATATATTTAAAAAATGGAAGATTTGGTCCTTACTTACAATATGAAAAAGTTGAAGAAGAAATATCTACTAAAAAGAAAAAAAAGAAAAAAGAAAACGATAATTTAAAAAACGTATCTATTCCAAAGGGAATAAATATTGATGAAATTGATTTAGAAAAAGCAAAGTATTTATGTTCTTTACCAAAAATTATTGGCCAACATCCTGAAAATGGAAAAGATATAACTATAAATTCAGGTAGATTTGGGCCATATTTAAAATGCGAAAATAAATCTGCAAGATTAGAAAATGTTGAGGAAATCTTTACAATTGGTTTAAATAGAGCAATAACTTTAATAGCAGAAGCAAAACCTGGTAGAATTTTATCATCTCTAATAAAAGACCTTGGTGAACATCCTGAGGATAAAAAACCAGTAAGGATAATGAAGGGTCAATATGGACCGTATATTAAATACAAATCACTTAATGCTACAATACCTGAGGAGAAAGATCCTTTAGAAATAAATATGGAAGATGCTTTAATTTTAATTGAGAAAAGAAAAGAATACGATAAGAGTAAAAAAAGTAAAAAAAAAAGAAAGTAATGATTAAACATGACATTTGAAAATAAAATAAAAGAACTAGGATTAGTTTTACCCAAAGCTACTCCACCAGTTGGATCATATGTTGCTACAAAAATTGTTGGAAAGTTACTTTATATATCTGGACAAATATCAAATGATGAAAATGGAAAATTAATTCAAGGAAAACTCGGTAAAGATTTAAATACTGAAGATGGATATAAAGCTGCTGAAAGATGTGCTTTAAATATTGTAGCTCAGATAAAGCAAGCTTGTAATGATGATCTAACTAAAATCAAATCATGTATCAAACTTACTGGATTTGTAAATTCAACAGAAGATTTTATTGAACAACCAAAAGTAATTAATGGAGCTTCAGATACAATAGCAAAAATTTTTGGTGATGCAGGGATGCACACAAGAGCAGCAGTTAGTTCAAATAGTTTACCTTTGGGAGTTGCAGTCGAAGTGGATGCTATTTTTGAATTAAATTAGTTTATCTGCCAATTGCAAAATAATTTATTTTCTTTTTTTTCATTTCACTAGGAGAATAAATGTTTCTCATATCATAAATTTTAAAATTCTTTTTTTTAACAAGCTTTCTAAAATTAAGAAATTTAAATTCATTCCATTCAGTATGAATAACAATTAAGTCACTTTTATAACAAGCAGATTCTATGTTTTTACAAAACTGAACGTTACTATAATTTTTAAAATCTTTTTTTTTTCCTGATGGGTCAAAATACTTTATCTTTAAAACTTTTTTGCTTAGGTAAGGTATCATATATAAGCTAGAGGCTTCTCTCATATCATCTGTATTTGGTTTAAAAGTAACACCTAAAAATGTTATTGATTTTTTTTTTAAATTTCCACTTAGAATTTTTACCAGTTTTTTCGTTAATAATAATTTTCTATTATCATTTGATTTAATAACGCTCTTTATAATTGATAACTCAACCTTAAAAGTTTTAGCTGTATCAAGAACAGCTCTAGTATCTTTTGGGAAACATGAGCCTCCATAGGCGGGTCCTGCTCTAAGAAATCTCTCTCCTATTCTTTGATCTGAACCCATTCCATAAGATATATCTTTTATATCTACACCAGATTTTTCACAAAGGTCCGCCATTTCATTTATATACGATATTTTGGTGGCTAAAAAAGCATTTGAAGCGTACTTGATAAGCTCAGCGCCTCGTCTTGAAGTATTAATGTATCTGCTAGTTTTTTTAACAATTGGAAAATATAATGATTTTAATTTCAAATTTGCTCTTTTGCTATTTGTACCAATTACCACTCTGTCTGGTGATGTAAAATCTTTAATAGCCTCTCCTTCTCTTAAAAATTCTGGATTAGAAACAACATCAACAAGTTTTTTTTTAATTTTTGATTTAAAAATTTTTTCTAACTTATCACCTGTAGTAACTGGAACTGTTGATTTAGTTATTACAATTTTATATTTATTTATAAATTTATTAATTTGTTTTGCTACCTGGAAAACATATTTTAAATCAGCTGAGTTACTATTCTTTTTAGTAGGGGTTCCAACACAAATAAAAATTATATCTGCTTTTGTAACTGCTTTTTTAATATCAGTAGTAAAAATTAATCTTTTTTGTCTATAATTTTTCTTAATTAATTCCTCAAGTCCTGGTTCATAAATAGGAATAATTCCATCATTTAATTTTTTTATTTTATCTTCATTATTATCTACACAATATACTGTATTGCCTAAATCAGAAAAACAGACTCCCGATACTAGGCCAACATATCCTGTTCCAATCATACAAAGTTTCATATTTTTGATATCTCCAATGATGATTTTAAATAACCTTCCATTGTTCCACAGTCTAAATATTTACCTTTAAAAGTGTGACCAATAAACTTTTCTCCATCATTTATTAATCGTTTTATTGAGTCGGTAATATGAACTTCTCCACCCTTACCTTTTTTTTGATTTTGTAATTTATTAAATATTTTTTTTGGTAGTATATATCTTCCTATTACGGCATTATTAGATGGAGCTGATCCAATATTTGGCTTTTCCACAACATCACTAATTATAAAATTATTATTATTTATATTTTTTTTTTTTGAATAAATGCCCCATCTATTAACAGTTTTTTTGTTTACTTTCATGCTTGCCATAACTGAACATTTTTTTTTATTATGTATTAAAATCATATCTTTTGAACAATTTCTTTTTATGATTAAATCATCTGGTAGCAACATTAGAAAATATTTATCCTTGATTAAATTTTTTGTTTTAAGCACAGCATCGCCTGTTCCATTAGGAACATTTTGATAAACAAATTTTATCAATTTTTTATATTTTTTAATTTTATTATATTCTTTAACAATTCTAGCATCCTTTTTCTTTCTAATAATTTTTTTATAGAACTTATCATTATAGAAATATTTTTTTATAATTTCTTTTTTTTTTGATATTATAAAAATTATCTCCTTAACACCTGCATCAATACATTCATCAATAATGTATTCTAAGCCTACCTTGCCATTTATTGGTAGAAGCTCCTTTGCATAAACGCTGGTTAAAGGTAAAAGTCTTGTACCTAATCCTGCTAGTGGTATTATTGCTTGTCTTATCATTAGAATGTAATAATTAAATGAAGTACCATAAATGATAATTTTTAAAAGCATAAATAGATTAAATAAAGAAGTTAATTTTAAGGCAAATATTGGTTTTGTTCCTACAATGGGTGCTCTCCATAAGGGTCATATTTCATTAATCAAATCATCAAAAAAAATATGTAAAAAAACGTTAGTTAGCATTTTCATAAATCCTTCACAATTCAATAAAACAAATGACTTCAAAAAATATCCAAAAAATCTAAAAAAAGATATTGCGATTCTTAAAAAATTAAAGGTTGACTACTTATTGACCCCAAATGTTAAAGAAATTTATAGAAACAAAAAAAATAGCAAAATTAAATTAAAAAAAAAGGATAAGATAATGTGTGCTATATATAGACCTGGTCATTTTGAGGGTGTTTTGGCTGTAATAAACCAATTTTTGATTAAGATTAAACCAAAACATATTTTTTTTGGCGAAAAAGACTATCAACAATTACTGTTAATAAAAAAATTTATAAAAAATAAATTTAAAATTAAAATTCATAATTGTCCGACTATACGTAGCAAAGATAATATAGCATTGTCTTCACGTAATGTACTATTGAGTACTACAGATATTGAAAAGTCGTCTTATATTGCAAATTTAATACTTAATTTTAAAAAAAATATGAAAAAAAATGTTTCATTTAAAGAACATCTAAAAAATATTATGGATAAAATAAATAATATTAAAAAAATTAAAATCGAATATCTTGAAATTAGAAATAAAATTAATTTATCAAAAAATTATAATAGACATAATTTTAAAATATTTATTGCTTATTATAATAACAAGATAAGATTAATTGATAACTATTAATTTCCATAGAAGAAGTAAGCACCTATACCTAAAAAAGATAAAAAACCTATTACATCTGTTATTGTTGTTACAAAAACACTAGAAGCTATAGCTGGATCAATATTCATTTTTTTAAGTGATACTGGAACTAATATACCGAATAACCCTGCCACTATCATATTTAGAACCATTGAGATTGATATTATTAATGAAAGAGTTGTGTCGTGAAACCACAATTGAACAACTATCGCACTTATAATTGCAAATATAAAACCGTTTAGAATTCCTATTGAAAATTCTTTTATTATATTTTGAGAAAAATTGTTTTTTGTTAGTTCGTTAGTTGCTATAGTTCTAATTGTTACAGCCAAAGTTTGCATTCCAGCATTTCCACCCATCGACGCAACAATTGGCATCAACACTGCTAATGCTACAACTTTTTCTATATCCTCTTGAAAAAATCCTATGACAGCAGAAGCAATTATTGCTGTAAATAAGTTCAATAAAAGCCAAGTAAATCTTCTTTTTGTTTTTTTTAATATACCATCTGTAATTTCTTCATCACCAACACCTGCAAGTCTTAAGGCATCTTCTTCTGCTTCTTCTTTTAATACAGTTAAAATGTCATCACTTGTTATCATTCCAACTAATTTGTTATTTTTATCAACAACACATGCAGAATTTAAATTATAATTTTCAAATAAGTGACCTACCTCTTCTCTATCCATATCTACTGGAATTGATAATTGTGATTCATTCATTATTGAAATCATTTTGGCATCTCTAGATGTTCTTAAAACTTTTGAAGATGGAACAGTTCCTATCGGTTTAAATTCGTTATCAACAATAAAAATTTCTAGAAATTCTTCAGGTAAATCTTTATTTTCTCTTAAATAATCTATAGTTTGCCCCACAGACCAGTTACTAGGTATAGCTGTAAACTCTCTTTGCATAATTCTTGCAGCTGAGTCTTCGGGGTAACTTAAACTTTCTAAAAGAACGAATCTATCTTTTGGAGGTAAGGAACCTAGAATATCATTTTTATTTTTTTCATCTAGATTTTCTAAAATTTTAATTGAGTCATCAGACTCTAGATTTTTTAAAATATAAACTATTGAATCCTTTGATAGATATTTAATTACTTCAGATTGAACAGATTCGTTTATTTCTACGAATACTTCTGGATCGATTTTGAAATTATTTAATTTGATTAAATTTTCTCTATCATTTTCATTTAGATGCTCAATAATATCAGCTGCATCTGCTGGGTGCATTTCTTTAAAAGAATTTGAAATGAATACTGCATCATTATTTGCAATTTTATCTGTTACAACCTTGATATATTCTTTATTAAATTCAAAATTGACTTTTTTATCTTTTATTTTTCTCACTAAAGTCATAAAAAACCTTTATTTTTATATGGCACTATTAATGTATAATTTTTATATTACAATTCTTTAATGACTATAGAGATAAAAAAATCAATAAAACCAGTAAATTATTTCGATGCATTAAAATTTTTAGAGAAAAGAGTAGCTGAAATAGTTGAAAATGATGCTAGAGAATTAATTTGGATATTAGAACATCCATCAATTTTTACTGCTGGAACAAACTATAAAGAAAATGAAATTATCGACAAATCAATTGATTTAGTGAAAACATCAAGAGGTGGAAAAATTACATGGCATGGTCCTGGTCAATTAATTTGTTATCTTGTGATTAACTTAAATAGAAGAAAAAAAGATTTAAGAAAATTCTTAAATATTATTGAAAAGTCAATAATTGATAGTTTAAAAGAATTTGAAATTATTTCATATAGCGATAAGGAAAATATTGGTATTTGGACAAAATTTAACAATAAAGATATGAAAGTTGGTGCAATTGGCATTAAAGTAAAAAAATGGATAACTTATCATGGGTTTTCAATAAATATTACTAATAGTATTTCAAATTATAAAAAAATTGTACCATGTGGTATTAAAAATAAAGGTATAATCAATTTAATAAAAATTAATAAACAAAGTTATGAAAAACTACCAGATAAGATTATAAAAAATCTTTGTATTAATTTAAAAAGTTAAGTCTTTTAGTTTTAATTAATTTTTTAAAATAGTCTGGAAGCAAAGCTTTATAAGTGTACTTTTTATTATTTATAATAAATTTTATTTTATAAGAATGAAGCATAAGTTCTTTATTTTTAGTTTTTAAATCATTATCAAATGTATACTTATCGTCTCCATACACAGGATGACCAATAATTGAAAGTTGTTTCCTCAACTGGTGTTTTCTGCCAGTTATAGGGTTCATTTCTAATAGTGTGCAGTTTGAATTTTTATCAATAACTTTATAAGTAGTTTTAGAATTTTCTGTTATTTTTTTATTTCCTTCATATCTGATTAAATTTTGATCAAAGATTCCTTTATCTTTAGTTAGTTCTCCATAGCAGATTGCTAAATAAGTTTTATGAATTTTTCTTAATCTAAATAATGAAGTAAATAATTTTGCTGTATCTCTATTTTTTGCAATAATAAAGACTCCTGAGGTATCTTTGTCTAATCTATGAACAGAATATGGTTTGCTATTTTCAAATATTTTACTATTTGAAAATATATCGATAAGATTTTTTTTTGATTTAGTTCCTCCTTGTACTGCTATTCCAGATTCTTTATTTACAACAATAAAATTTTCATTATCATCTATAATTAAATCTTCATTTTCCTTAACAACTTTATTTGTAGGCTGAAAGTTAATTTTTTTTTCTATAATTTTTTCTTTAAATTCAACATTGTAAACATTGATAATATCTTTAGTGCTTAGTTTGGTTGAGCTTTTAATTTTCTTTTTATTTAATTTTATTTTTCCAGCCCTTAGTGATTTTTCAATTAAGCCTTGTGGTACTTTTCCCAAGTTATTTCTGATCCACTTGTCAATTCTAATGCCCTCGTATGAATGATCTACGATGTAAGACTTTTTCATCTGATAATGAAATTATGCTGTAACGGCCTTCTTTTCCTCGCTACTTTTCTTGACTTCTTTTTTCTTCCTATCAACTCTTTTTGCTAGTACGTCTCTATCAACAAATTCAATTATAGCTAGTGGAGCTTTATCACCATATCTAAAACCTGCTTTTATAATACGCGTGTATCCGCCTTTTCTGCTTTCATATCTTTTTGCTAAAGTTTTTTTTACTTTGTTTGCAGATTTTATATCTTGCAACTTTGAAACTAAAATTTTTGTATTTTGTAAATTATTTTTTTTTCCTAATGTAATAATTTTATCTGCTTGTGGTTTTAAAACTTTTGCTTTAGGTAAAGTTGTTGTTATCTGCTCATACTTAATCAATGAATTAAGCATATTTTTTATTAACGCTTTTCTATGTTCTGACGTTCGATTTAACTTCTTATAACCAAGTCTGTGTCTCATTATATCGACTCTTCAAGTTTTTTTGACAATTCTGCAATATTTTCTGGTGGCCAGTTTGGAATTTCCATTCCTAAATAAAGAGACATAGTATTTAATACTTCTTTTATTTCATTTAATGATTTTCTACCAAAGTTAGGTGTTCTTAACATTTCGCCTTCTGATTTTTGAACAAGATCACCAATATAAATGATGTTATCATTTTTTAAACAATTCATAGATCTTACCGAAAGCTCCAGTTCATCAACTTTTCTTAATAAATTTTTATTAAATTCAGGCTCTGATGGTTTTTCTCTAATTGCTACTTCTTGAGGCTCATCAAAATTAACAAACATACCCAATTGATCTTGGAAAATTCTAGCAGAATAAGCTACTGCATCCTCCGCAGATATTGAACCATTCGTTTCTACTTCCATAGTAAGTTTATCATAATCTAAGGCCTTACCTTCTCTAGCTGTGCTTATTGAATAAGAAACTTTTTTTACAGGACTGAACAATGAATCAATTGGAATTAATCCAAGTGGTGGTTCTTCAGGTTTATTCATATCGGCAGGAACATAACCTTTGCCATTGCCAACTGTCATTTCCATATGAAAATGAGTTTTTTCGTCTAAATTACAAATTACTAATTCTGGGTTTAATATTTCTATGTCAGTAACTGCAGTTATGTCAGCAGCTTTTATTTCTCCAGGACCCTTGGCATCCAAAATAAGTTTTTTTGAACCTTCTATGTTACTTTTCAAAGCTAGTGATTTTACATTTAAAACTATATCTGTTACATCTTCTCTAACGCCTTTAATCGAAGAAAATTCATGAAGAACTCCATCTATTTGTATTGCTGTCACCGCAGTTCCTCTAATAGAGGATAAAAGTATCCTTCTTAAAGAGTTTCCTAAAGTCAAACCATATCCTTTTTCAAGAGGTTCAGCTATAATTTTTGCAAAAGACTTGTCATCACTTAGTTGAATATCTAATTTTCCAGGTTTAATAAGCGATTTCCAATTTTTTATATTTACACTTGAAGTTTCCATTTATACTCTCCTTTTTTTTGGTGGTCTCGTACCATTATGTGGCATTGGTGTTGTATCTTTTATAGAAATAATTTTAAATCCTCTCGCTTGTAATGCTCTCAAAGCTGTTTCCCTTCCTGATCCGGGGCCTTTAACTTCAACTGATAGAGTTCTCATTCCAACTTCTAATGCTTTCCCTGCGGCAGCATCGGCAGCAACTTGTGCAGCATATGGTGTAGATTTTCTTGAGCCTTTGAATCCTTTTTGTCCTGATGAAGCCCAAGATATAACATTTCCATTAGTATCTGCTATAGAAACTATAGTATTATTAAATGTTGATTGCACATACGCTATACCATTTAAAATATTTTTCTTTGTTTTTTTTTTCTTTGAATACGTACTTTTTTTTATACTTTTTGTTTTTTCTTGAGGTTGATCTTTTTGATCTGTTTTAATCTTTTCTTTGCTCATTAATAAAATTTTCTATTTCTTTAATGGAGTTAATTTTTTACCAGCTATAGCTATTGCTTTCCCTTTTCTAGTTCTGGCATTACATCTCGTTCTTTGACCTCTTACAGGCAACTTTTTTCTATGTCGCGAACCTCTATAAGTAGCTAAATCGATTAATCTCTTTATACTTAAAGAGTTTTCTCTTCTTAAATCACCTTCTACTGAAAAATTTTTGTCTATATATTCTCTAATCTTTAAAATTTGATCATCTGTTAATTGATTAACTCTTGTAGACTTGTTAATCTCCAGATCTTTACATATTTTACCTGAAAATTTATCTCCAATACCGTAAATATATGTTAGCCCAATGTGAACTAATTTATTTTGAGGAATGTTTACACCTGCTATTCGAGCCATAATATTGTGATAAAATTTAGCCTTTTATATAAGAAGTTCTTTTAATGTCAATGTATTATACTGATATAATTTGCTCAATTTTGCTTGAAATTACTTCAATTTTTTCACTTCCATCTATTTCATAAAAATTTGGATTTTTAGAATAGAAATCTAAGACAGGTCTAGTTGTTTCCATGTAAGTATCATATCTTTTAAGAATAGTATTTAAGTTATCATCTGATCTTTTTTCTAAAATTTTTCTTTTTTCAATTCTTTTTATAATTGTATCTTTATTTACATTTAGAAAAAAAACAAAATCTATTTTTTGGTTTGTGCTATCTAGCAATAAATCTAAATTTTTAGCCTGACTCAATGATCTAGGATATCCATCAAAAATTAATTTATCTTTTTTTTTTGGATCGAATACAACATTTTTTATTAGCTTATTAACTATATCATCAGTTGCAAAATCACCCTTGGAAATAATTTCTTCAATTTCTTTACCAACTTCAGATTTATTTTTAATTTCAGTTCTAAGAAGATCCCCTGTTGAAACTTGATGAAGATTATATTTATTTACAATATTCTGTGCTTGAGTCCCTTTCCCAGCTCCCGGTGGTCCAAAAATTACAACGTTCACTTAGCTATCTTCCAAATTTTGTTTTCTTTATAAGTTGTTCATACTGTGAACTCATTAGTCGTGTTTGAATTTGAGTAACAGTATCTATAGCAACAACTACAACAATTAGTATTGAGGTTCCTCCTAAATAAAATGGTATTGGATAATTAGCAATTAAAAATTCAGGCATTAAACAAACAAGAGTTAAATATAACGCTCCTATTGTTGTCAACTTTGTTAATATATTATCAATATATAATGCTGTACTTTCTCCAGGTCTAATACCTGGAATGAATCCACCATACTTTCTTAAATTCTCTGCTGTCTCCGTGGGGTTAAAAGTTATTGAAGTATAAAAAAAAGTAAAAAATATAATTCCTGAAGCATATAATAACATATACAAAGGTTGTCCCTGCGAAAAGAAAGATATTATAGTTTGAAAAGTTTCATTTTGCGAAGCATTAAAATTTGAAAATGTTACTGGTAATAATAATAGTGCAGACGCAAATATTGCTGGTATAACACCAGCGGAGTTAATTTTTAATGGTAAATGTGAAGAGTCACCACCATACATTTTATTACCCATTTGTCTTTTAGGGTAATTTATTAAGATTTTTCTTAAAGCTCTTTCCATAAAGACAATAAACATAATTGTTGCTAGTAATAAAATAAAAATAAAAATAATCATAACTGTAGATATTGCTCCAGTACGTCCTAGCTCAAATGTAGTAACCAAAGCTCTTGGGATTTCAGCGACTATACCTGAAAATATTATTAACGATATACCATTTCCAATACCTCTTTGAGTAATTTGTTCACCTAACCACATTAAAAACATAGTACCAGCGACGATAGTAGTAACAGTGGTAACTTTAAAAAAAATTCCAGGGTTTATAACTAAATTTGCTGACGACTCTAAACCAACAGACAAACCGTATCCTTGTACTGTTGCTAATAAAACAGTTCCATATCTTGTAATTTGAGTAATTTTTTGTCTACCTGTTTCACCTTGGCTTTTTAAATTCTTAAAATAATCAGAAACACCTGTAAGTAGCTGGACTATAATTGATGAAGATATATATGGCATAATACCTAAAGCAAAAATCGCCATTCTACTGACTGCTCCTCCAGCAAAAACATTAAACATACCGAGAAGTCCTTTTTGATTACCTTCCATCATAATTTGAAGTTGTTCTGGATCAATGCCAGGAATAGGAATGAAAGTTCCAAATCTATATATTGATAAAATAAATATTGTAAAAAAAATTCTATTTCTTAAATCGTGTGTCTGAGAGGCTTCGCTCATATAAATTTAGTTTTTATGATTTAGACTAATTGTGCCACCTGCTTTTTCTAATTTTTCTTTCGCTGATTTAGATACAAAATCAACATTTAAATTGATCTTAGATTTTATATCGCCAGAACCCAATATTTTAATTTTTTTAAATGATTTACTTACTATATTTGCCTTTTGCAATGTATCTAAGTTAATTTGAGTATCTTGCTTTATCTTTTTATTCTCAATTAAATTTTGAATTTTATCTAAATTTAAAATTGCAACTTTTATTTTTTTTATTGGGTTAAACCCTCTTTTTGGCAATCTTCTATATAAAGGCATTTGACCACCTTCGAAACTTTTTATAGCTACGCCGCTTCTGGATTTTTGACCCTTTACTCCTCTACCTGAAGTTTTGCCTTTTCCTGAACCAATACCTCTTCCGACTCTTAATTTTTTTATTTTTACTTTTTTAGTATTATTTAAATTTGTCATTATCCTCTTTTTTCAATTATTTCAGAAATTTTTTTATTTCGTAATATAGATATATTTTTTGGTGAATTCTGTTTTAAAAGTGCTTTCATGCACGCTCTTATTACATTGTGGGGGTTTGCAGTTCCTAGTGATTTTGCAACGATATCTTTAATTCCTAATACTTCACATACTGCTCTTACAGGTCCACCAGCTATAATACCTGTTCCTTTAGGCGCTGCTCTTAGCTTAATTTTTCCAGCACCATCTTTTCCATAAATGTCATGATGTATTGTTCGACCTTCTCTTAAAGGAATATGTATCAAATTTCTTCTTGCCAATTCATTTGCTTTTTTAATTGCATCTGGCACTTGTTTTGCTTTAGCATGTGCAATTCCTATTTTTCCATTTTGATTTCCAACAACTACTAATGCGGAAAAACCAAATCTTCTTCCTCCTTTAACTACTTTAGTTATTCTGTTGATGTGGACTAATTTTTCTAGATACTCATTATTTTTTTCATTTTTTTCCATATATTAAAATTCCATTCCATTTTTTCGTAAAGTTTCAGCAAAAGTTTTAACTCTACCGTGATATTTATAAAATCCTCTATCAAAATAAATTCTAGTAATTTTTTTTTCTAAAGCTTTTTTTGCTAAATTTTCTGCAACCACTTGTGACAATTCTGTTTTATTTTTTTTATTTAGAGATTTAATAGATTTATCTTTAGATGATGCTGATAAAATTGTTATGTTTTTTTTATCATCAATTATCTGTGCACTTATATTCTTCGAAGATCTAGAAACACTTAATCTGAATCTACCTTTTGTAGAAACTTTTTTTAAGTTATTTCTTACTCTGTATATTTTTCTTTGTTTAGTCGTAATTTTCATTATTTTTTCTTTCCTTCTTTTCTTAAAACATATTGACCTTGTTCTTTTATACCTTTGCCTTTGTATGGTTCTGGGGGTCTAATTGATTTAATTTTAGAAGTAATTAGTCCTACCTCTTGTTTATCGCTTCCGCTTATTTTTAATATTGTTTGCTTTTCAACTGTGATTTTTACAGAATCTGGAATATCAAAATTAACATCATGACTAAAACCTAATTGCATGTTCAGTTGTTTTCCTTTTAATGAAGCTCTATATCCAACTCCATTTAACTCTAATGTTTTGGTATACCCTTTACTCGTTCCTATTATTGCATTATTGACTAAACTTCTATTCATTCCCCATAATCTCTTGGTGTCTTGATTAATGCTTTTAGGTTTTATTGAAACAGTTTTTCCATCATCAATAATTAATTCGAACATTTGTGTATCAATATTTAAAGATTTCTTTCCTAATGGTCCTTCGATGTTTAAAAGGTCACCATTAAGAACAACCTTTACTTTATCTGGAATTACAATATTAATTTTACCTATTTTAGACATTAAAATACCTTACAAATAATTTCACCACCGATTTTATTTTTTCTGGCATCAATATCAGTCATAACACCTTTTGGTGTAGAGACTATTGCTATACCAAGTCCATTGTTGATTTTGGGAAGACTCTCTGCGCTCGAGAAAATTCTTCTTCCGGGTTTTGATACTCTTTGAATTGAGCTTATAACCGGATTGCCAGAATTATATTTTAATTCAATTACTAAAGTCGGTTTTTTTTTATCTGATGAAACCTTGTAATTGATTATATATCCTTCATTTTTAAGCACATCAGCAATTTTTGATTTAAAGTTTGATGATGGCAGCTCAACTTTTTTATGATTTCTCAGTTGAGAATTTTTAATTCGTGCTAACATATCTCCTATTGGGTCATTTAAACTCATAATTTCCTTTCTACCAGCTAGACTTCACCATTCCTGGAATTTTTCCTTCTAGTCCTAATTTTCTTAAAGCAATTCTTGATATCTTAAGTTTTCTATAAACACCATGGGGTCTGCCAGTAATTTGACATCTATTTCTGACTCTGACCTTTGAAGAGTTTCTAGGTAATTTAGAAAGCTTTTGTTGGGCTTTAAATCTTTCTTCTAGTGTTAATTTTTTGTCCATTATTATCTCTTTTAATTTTTTTCTTCTTGCATAATATTTGTTAGATAATTTTATACGTCTATTATTTTTATTTATTGAACTTAGTTTTGCCATTAATTGCTCCTCACATTTAAAAAGGGGAAGTTTAGTTTTTTAAGTAGTTCAAAACTATCTTCTTTCCTATATGATTTAATTACTATTGTTATATCTAGGCCTCTAATTTTCTCAACTTTATCAAAGTTTACTTCAGGAAAAATTATATGTTCCTTAATTCCAAAAGTGTAGTTTCCAAATTTATCAAAGCCTTTAGATGACAGGCCTCTAAAGTCTTTAATTCTAGGTAAAGCTATGTTTACAAGTCGATCAATAAATTCATACATTTTATTTTTACGTAGTGTAACTTTGAGACCTGCATTAGTACTTTTTCTAGTTTTGAAGTTTGAAATAGATTTTTTGAACTTTGTAACAACAGGTTTTTGTCCAGTAATTGCAGCCAAATCTTCTTGGCTTGATTTAAGTATTTTTGAGTCATTTCCATCTATTCCTAAACCCATATTTAAAACTATTTTTTTTATTTCGGGAACCATGTATTGATTTTTATAGCCAAACTTTTGTTTTAAGTTTGGTTTTATTTCATTGGTAAATAATTCTTTTAATCTAGCCATTTTTATTTTTTCACTTCTTTAGTTTTACTTTTATTTTTTTCAAATATTGATAAATTTGAAATATTTATAAAATTTTCTTTTGAAATTATTCCACCTTTTTTTTCTTTAGTTGTTTTCAGGTGCTTTTTAACAATATTTACACCCTTAACTTTAGCTCTGTTGTTTTTTCTATCTATTTCAATTACTTCACCTTCTTTTTTTTTATCTTTTCCAGTTAGTATTTTTACTTTATCACCTTTTTTTATCATATCTAAAGTACCTCTGGTGCTAGTGAAATTATTTTCATTTGACCTCTAGTTCTTAATTCCCTTGTTACGGGGCCAAAAATTCTTGTTCCTATTGGTTCACCTTTATCATCTGTTAAAACTGCAGCATTGTTGTCAAATCTTACTTTTGATCCATCGTTCCTATGAATTCCTTTTTTTACTCTGACCACAACTGCTTTGTGTACCGATCCTTTTTTTACTTTTCCTTTTGGAATAGCCTCTTTAACGGCAACCACAATTGTGTCCCCTATACCTGCGTACCGTCTTTTTGATCCACCTAAAACTTTAATACACTCTATTCTTTTTGCGCCTGTATTATCAGCTACTAATAATTCTGTTTGTACCTGTATCATTTAACATCTCCTATTACTTCAAACTTTTTTGTTTTCGAATAAGGCCTGCATTCTATGATTGATACCTTATCACCATTTTTAAATTGATTTTTTTCATCATGTACGCTGTATTTTTTTTTAGATTTAATTACTTTTTTTAAAACAGGATGTTGGTATTTTCTTTCTACAATTACGGTAATTGTTTTATCGGGCTTATCGCTAACTACTATTCCTTTTAATATTTTTTTAGGCATTCTTTGTGTTTCCTAACATTGTTTTTAGTCTTGCTATTGATTTTTTTGTTTCATTTAATTTTGAGGGACTTTTAATTTGTCCATTAATTTTTTGAAATCTAAAATTAAATAAATCTTTTTTCAATTTTTCTATATTTTTGTTAATTTCTGAGTTATTTAATTTTTTAATTTCTTTTTTCTTCATTTTATATTCTTTTAATAAATTTACATTTAATAGGTAACTTTGCTGATGCTTTATAAAGGGCTTCCTTTGCGATTTCCTCTGTAACTCCATCTACTTCAAAAAGTATTCTTCCAGGTTTAACTCTGCATGCCCAAAATTCTGGTGATCCTTTACCTTTACCCATTCTTACTTCAGTTGGTTTTTTTGAAACTGGAATATTTGGGAACATTCTTGTCCATACTCTTCCTTGTCTTTTCATGTGTCTTGTCAAAGCAACTCTCGCAGCTTCAATCTGCTTGCCAATTACTCTTTCTGGTTCCATTGCTTTTAGTCCATAAGCTCCATAATTCATTAAGTTACATCTAGACGCATGGCCGTGAATTCTTCCTTTGTGTGCTTTTCTGTATTTTGTTCTAGTTGGTTGTAACATAATTACTTTTTATTTGTTTCCTGACTAAATTCTTTTGTAAAAATTTCACCCTTATAAATCCATACTTTAACACCAATGATTCCATAAGTTGTAAGCGCTTCAGCTTCTGCATAATCTATATCTGCTCTTAGTGTATGTGAGGGTATGCTTCCATCTCTCAACCATTCTGTTCTTGCTATTTCATTTCCACCTAATCTGCCACTTATAGCAACTTTTATTCCTTTTGCACCTAGCCTCAATGCTGATTGCATTGCTCTCTTCATAGCTCTTCTATAAGAAACTCTCTTTACTAACTGTTGAGCAATATTTTCTGCAACTAAGTAACTATTAGTTTCTGGTTTTTTAACTTCTTTAATATTTAAAATTACTTCGTTGTTTGTTAATAACGATAATTTTCCTTTAATTTTCTCAATATCGCTTCCTTTTTTACCAATAACAAAACCTGGTCTTGAGGTGTATATAGTAACAAAACATTTTTTAGAAGTTCTTTCGATCATTACTTTAGAAACTCCAGAGTTTACTACGGTTTTTCTTATATGTTCTCTTATTTTAAAGTCCTCTATTAAATAATTGCCAAAATCTTTTTTTTTAGCATACCAAACTGAGTCCCATCCTCTATTTATTCCTAGTCTTAATCCTACTGGATTTACTTTTTGTCCCATACTATGTTTTTTCTACTTTCGCTTTTTCTTTTTCTTTTTCTGCAAGAATTATTGTTAAATTTGAATAAGGTTTTAATATTGGTGCTGCTCGTCCTTTTGCTCTGGCTCTAAATCTTTTCATAACAATTTGTTTCCCGCAATATGCCTCTTTAACAAAAAGCTTATCTATATCATGTTGAAAATTATTTTCTGCATTTGCAACTGCTGAAGAAATAGTTTTTTTAATATCGTTAGAAATTCTTTTATCTGAAAATGTTAAATCTCTTAAAGCTATGTCGACTTTTTTTCCAACGATAGATCTTAAAATAGGATTTAATTTTCTTGTACTTGATCTTACATTTTTATTTACTGATCTGATCATTTTGTTATCGACATTTTTTTTACTTTTTTTAGACATACAAATTATTTTTTATCATCTTTTTTAGTGCTTGTTTCCTCAGCTTTAGCTTTTTTATCAGCAGGTGTATGTCCAAAAAATTGTCTTGTTGGAGCAAACTCACCCAATTTATGTCCAACCATGTCTTCTGAAACAGTAATTGGTATAAATTTCTTTCCATTATAAATTAGAAAACTCATTCCCACAAAATCTGGAATAATTGTAGATTTTCTTGACCAAGTTTTAATTGGTTTTTTATTTGGATTATTTTTTTCCTTATCGACCTTTTTTATTAGGCTTTCTTCAACGAATGGACCTTTCCATATAGCTCTGGCCATAATTATCCTCTTTTTTTCCTTCTTCTTATAATAAACTTGTCAGTTCTTTTATTGTCTCTAGTTTTTAATCCTTTTGCAGACTGTCCTGTTGGTGAAACTGGATGTCTACCTCCAGCAGACTTACCTTCACCACCTCCATGAGGGTGATCTACTGGGTTTTTTACTACACCTCTTGTATGAGGACGTCTTCCTAACCATCTAGATCTTCCAGCCTTTCCAATTTTAATATTTTTTTGATCAGGGTTGGACAAAACTCCTATGCTAGCCATTGATCTTGAGTCTATTTTTCTTACTTCACCTGATGTCATCTTAATTAATGAATAATTTCCATCTATACCCGATATAACTACTGAAGTACCCGCTGATCTAGCAATCTTACCTCCCGCACCTGGTTGCAGTTCAACATTATGTATATTTACTCCCACTGGTATATCTTGAAGAGGTAAACTGTTACCTATTTTAATTTCAACATTTGGACCATTTTCAATTTTATCACCAACTTTAATATTTTGAGGGGCTAGGTAATAAAATTTTTGACCATCTTCAAATTTTACAAGCATTATGTAACAAGATCTATTTGGATCATATTCAATTCTCTCTACATCGGCTTTCATATTAAATTTTTTTCTATAAAAATCTATGTGTCTATATCTTTGCTTGTGACCTCCACCATGGTTTCTTGAAGTAATTCTTCCAAAATTATTTCTTCCTTTAGAAGCATTGTTATTTGAAGTAAGTGGTTTATATGGTTTTCCTTTCCATAATTCAGATTTGTCGACTAAGATTGTGCCTCTTCTTGATTTTGTATATGGTTTAAATGATTTTAATGACATTTTATATTCCAGTAGTTAAATCTATGTTTTGACCTTTTTTAATTGTTACAATCGCTTTTTTAAATCCTGATACTTTAACTTTTCTACCTCTTGTAAGTTTTATTCTTGATTTTTTATTTATAATATTAATTTTTGTAACATTAACTTTAAAAATTTTTTCTATAGTTTTTTTTAAATTATTTTTATTTGCTTTATGAGGTACTTTAAATATAATTTTATTATGCTCAGATAAATTTGTTGATTTTTCTGTTATGTGTGGAGATATAATTTTATCGTATAGGTGAACTTTCATTATGTGTATCTCTTTTCTAATTCTTTAATAGAACTTTCTGTAAAAATTAATTTTTTATGTTTAACTATATCAAATGCACTAAAGTGATTGACATCTGTTGATTTAACATTAGGTATATTTTTTATTGATCTTTTAATTTTTTCATTTGAAATTTTATCTAAAATTATTAATGAATCTTTTGCATTAAATTTATTTAATATATTGTTCATTTCTTTTGTTTTCTTAATTTCTTTGTCAAAGTCACTAAAAACTATCAAATCTTTCAATTTATTTTTTTCTGTAATTAATGATGCTATGCTTAGTTTTTTTTCACTTTTATTTAATTTTCTTTTTTTATGACTTAATTCTCCTTTTGGTCCATGAGCTACACCACCACCGACAAAAATTGGAGCTTTTCTACTTGCGTGTCTAGCATTTCCAGTTCCTTTTTGAGCATAAATTTTAGAAGTAGATCCAACTATTTCATTTTTTTGTTTAGTTTTTGCTTTTCGCCCTTTGTAATTTGCATTTGTCTTATAAATTACATTACTAACCAATTGTTTATTTATCTTTGCTGAAACAATTTTATCTGTTATTTCCAAAGAGTCTTTCTTTCCATCTATATATAATTTTTCTATTTTCATATTATTTTTTTTTCTTATCAGGAATTTTTTTTAATCTTTCTATTTCAGCTATTTTTTCAGTCATAGTTAGTTTTTTTATATTTTTTACAGATTTTTTTACTAAAACTTCGGTATTTTTTGATCCTGGAATTGATCCTTTTAAAAATATAAGATTGTTGTCTAAATCTGTTTTTATAATTTCAATATTTTGCATAGTTCTTATTTTATCACCCATATGACCAGCCATTTTTTTGCCTTTAAAAACCTTGCCTGGGTCTTGATTTTGACCTGTAGATCCATGAGCTCTATGTGATACTGAAACTCCGTGTGAAGCACGTAATCCCGCAAAATTGTGTCTTTTCATAGCTCCAGCAAAACCTTTTCCAATTGTTTTTGATTTAACATCAACAAATTTTATATCTTTAAAAATTTCAAGGCTTAATTCGTTACCCTCTTTATAATCTTCAGTTTTATTAACTCTAAATTCCTTTAATTTTTTTTTAGGTTCTGTATTTTTTTTAGAGAAATATCCTTTCATTGCTTTTGTCAACTTTGAACTTTTTATTTTTCCAAAACCAACTTGAATAGCTTTGTAACCACGTTTTTCTTCATCAATTACTTGTATAATTCTTCCAGTTTCCATTTTTAATACAGTTACAGGTACTGATTGTCCTGTTTTATAAAATTCTCTAGACATTCCTAATTTTTTTCCTATTAAAGCTATCTCAGTCATTAAATTTTAATCTCCACATCAACTCCTGAAGCTAAATCTAGCTTCATTAAAGCTTCAACTGTTTGGGGAGTTGGTTCAATAATATCTATTAGTCTTTTATGAGTTCTTGTTTCAAATTGCTCTCTACTTTTTTTATCAATGTGGGGTGATCTCAGAACGGTATATTTTTCTATTTTTGTAGGTAATGGAATTGGTCCTTTAATATTTGCTCCAGTTCTTTTAACCGTATTAACAATTTCTTCAGTTGATTGATCTAAAATTTTGTTATCGTATGCTCTTAATTTAATTCTAATATTTTGTTTATCCATAATTTAACCTGCTATTTTTTTTGTTACATCGTCTTGAACATTTTGTGGGACCTTAGAATAATGATCAAAAAACATAGAATATTGAGCTCTACCTTGAGACATTGATCTCAAATTATTAATATAACCAAACATATTTGCTAGAGGAACCATGGCAGTTATAACTGTTGCATTACCACGTTGTTCCTGAGTATTAATTTGCCCTCTTCTACTATTTAAATCTCCTATTACGTCTCCCATATAATCTTCAGGTGTGACAACCTCAACTCTCATTATTGGTTCTAAAAGTTTTAATGTTCCTCTTGTACATGCTTCTTTAAAACAAGCACGAGATGCTAATTCAAAAGCTAAAACACTTGAGTCTACATCGTGGTGTAAACCATCTAATATTGTTACTTTGTAGTCTATCATTGGAAAACCAGCTAATATTCCACCGTCAGCAATTGTTTCTATTCCTTTTTCAACACCTGGTATAAATTCTTTAGGTATAGATCCACCTTTAATTTTACTTTCAACTTCACGCCCTTTACCAGGCTCCAATGGCTCTACTAGTAATTTTACTCTTGCAAACTGCCCAGCACCTCCACTTTGTTTTTTATGTGTGTAATCAAATTCAGTAGCATTTTGAAGTGTCTCTCTATAAGCTACTTGAGGAGCTCCTACATTTGCTTCAACTTTAAATTCTCTTTTCATTCTATCAACAATGATATCCAGATGAAGCTCACCCATTCCTTTAATTATAGTTTGGCCAGATTCTTCGTCTGAAGTTACTCTAAATGACGGATCTTCTTTTGCTAGTCTTCCTAAAGCTTCACCCATTTTTTCTTGATCAGCTTTAGTTTTAGGTTCAACAGCAATTTCAATTACTGGATCTGGAAATTCCATAGGCTCCAATAAAACAGAATTGTCTTCATCACACAAAGTATGACCAGTAATAGTATATTTTAGGCCTGCTAGAGCAACTATATCTCCAGCATTAGCTTCTTTTATATCTTCTCTTGAGTTTGCATGCATTAAAAGCATTCTTCCAACTCTTTCTTCTTTTTCTTTTGAGGAGTTGTATATACCTGTACCAGTTTTAATTGTGCCTGAATAAATTCTTATAAAAGTTAATGAACCAACAAATGGATCATTTGCAACTTTAAAAGCTAAAGCTGAAAAGCCTGCATTATCTTCGAATTTCATTTCTAATTCATCCTCTGATCCTGGTTTAGTACCTTTTATAGATCCTATATCCACTGGGCTTGGTAAATAATTTACAACTGCATCTAATAAAGGTTGAACTCCTTTATTTTTAAAAGCTGAACCAGTTAAAACTGGAACGAAGCTAAAATTTAATGTGCCTTTTCTAATACATTTTACTAAATCTTCTTCTTTAATTTCATCGCCATTTAAATATGCCTCCATTAGTTTTTCATCTTGTTCTACGGCCATTTCAACTAATTCGGTTCTATATTTTTGAGATATTTCTTTTAAATCATCTGGTATATCTTTGTATTCCCAAGCGGCTCCTAAATCTTCATTTTTCCAAACTTGAGCTTTCATTTTAACTAAATCAACAACACCTGTTAATGAAGCTTCAATACCGATAGGGACTTGAGCAACTAAAGGTTTGGCACCTAGTCTGTCCTTAATCATATCAACACATCTAAAAAAATCAGCACCGGTTCTATCTAGTTTATTTACGAAGCAAATTCTTGGAACTTTATATTTGTCAGCTTGCCTCCAAACAGTTTCAGATTGTGGCTCTACACCTGCAACACCATCAAATACTGCTACAGCACCATCTAAAACTTTTAAAGATCTTTCAACTTCAATAGTAAAATCAACATGACCCGGCGTATCAATAATATTAATTCTGTGATCTTGCCAAAAACAAGTTGTGGCAGCTGATGTAATTGTAATACCTCTTTCTTGTTCTTGTTCCATCCAATCCATTGTTGCAGCTCCATCATGGACTTCACCAATTTTATGACTCTTTCCCGTATAATATAAAACTCTTTCTGTGGTAGTTGTTTTACCAGCATCAATGTGGGCCATGATACCAATATTTCTATATTTATCTAATGTATGAGTTCTAGCCATAATTTATTACCATCTAAAATGTGCAAAAGCTTTATTTGACTCTGCCATTTTATGTGTATCTTCCTTTTTTTTTATTGCTGAGCCTCTATTTTGATAAGCATCATATATTTCATTAAATATCTTATCAGACATATTTTTATCTTTTCTTTTTCTAGAAGCATCGATTAGCCATCTTAATGCTAACGCCTGTGATCTTTTAGCTTTTACTTCAACAGGTACTTGATAAGTTGCTCCACCTACTCTTCTAGATCTAACCTCTACTGTAGGCCTAATATTATTAATCGCTTCATTAAAAACTGTAATTGGTTCATCTTTTGACTTTGATTTAATTTTATCTATTGCATCATAAACTATTTTTTCTGCTACAGTTTTTTTACCATCGTACATTATTGAATTTATTAATTTTGGGATAATTAATGATTTGTATCTTGGGTCAACTATTGGAATTTTTTTTGGAGCTTTTCTTTTTCTAGACATTTTTATTTACCTTTTTTTGTTCCATATAATGATCTTCGTTTCTTTCTGTCTGCTACTCCTTGAGTATCTAGATTTCCTCTTAAAATATGATATCTAACTCCAGGTAAATCTTTTACACGACCTCCCCTAATCAAAACAACTGAGTGTTCTTGTAAGTTATGTCCTTCGCCTGGTATATAAGCTGTTACTTCAAATCCATTAGATAATCTAACTCTTGCAACTTTTCTTAATGCTGAGTTTGGTTTTTTTGGAGTAGTTGTATAAACTTTTACACAAACTCCTCTTTTTAAAGGTTGTTTTTCTAGAGCAGGAACTTTATTTCTTCCTAGAGGTTTAATTCGTTTTTTTCTTAACAACTGATTTATAGTTGGCATAATTTTTATTATTAATTTTATATTTTTGATGAAATAACTGACAGGTTATTTGTGGCAGCGTTTAGTACTTAAGTACTACATTCCAACCAAAAAATTATCGCCAAATTACTATAGAAATGCATTTTGTCAAATTAAAATGCCCCTAAAAATTGATTATTTTTATTGATTTACTTGGGTTTCAGAGCTCTCTAATTTTTCTTGGTCAGAAAGAAATTTATTATCATCATCTAAGGCTTTTTTGTTCCATAGATTTTTTACTGACCCGGTACCAGCTGGAACTAACCTTCCAACAATTACATTCTCTTTTAATCCTGATAATTTATCAACTTTTCCTTTTATGGCTGCATCAGTTAAAACTCTCGTTGTTTCTTGGAATGAAGCTGCTGAAATAAATGATTCTGTCTGTAGTGATGCTTTCGTGATACCCATTAGTACTCTTTCTCCTTTGGCGGGTTTTTTTCCCTCAGATTTTAATTTTTCATTCATCGTTTCAAAATTTATTCTATCTATAATTTCTCCTGGTAATAAACTTGAGTCTCCACTTTCTTTAACTTCAACTTTTTTGAGCATCTGCCTTAATATAGTTTCTATATGTTTGTCATTAATTATAACTCCTTGTAACCTATAAACTTCTTGAACTTGGTTTACAAAATACTCTGTTAATTCCTCAATACCAAGGATTCTCAATATATCGTGTGGTAATGGCTGGCCATCTAATAAATATTCACCTTTTTTAATTTTTTCTCCCTGATTAAAGTTTATATGCTTACCTTTAGGTATTAAATAATTAGAACTTTCCCCGTTTTCTGAAACAATTGAGATTCTTTGTTTTCCTCTAACTTCTTTTCCAAAAGTAACATTTCCATCGTTTTCAGCAATTATTGCACTATCTTTTGCTTTTCTAGCTTCAAATAATTCAGCAACTCTTGGTAAGCCTCCTGTTATATCTTTTGTTTTGGAAGTTTCTTTTGGTAGACGAGCAATCACGTCTCCTGCAGATATTTTTTGACCATCTTGTACAGACAATATTGAATCTGGCACCAAATAATATCTAGCCTCATTGTCATCAGCTTTTTTAATAACATTTCCTTTTTCATCTCTTAGTGTAATTCTTGGTTTTAAGTCTGTGTTTTTTGATTGAGTTTTCCAATCTATAACTGTCTTAGTTGATATGCCTGTTGCATCATCTAAGGTTTCGGATATTGAAACACCATCAATCAAATCTACGTAATTTGCTGTACCACTTTTTTCTGCAATAACTGGTGTAGTGTAAGGGTCCCATTCACAAATTTTTGTATTTTTTTTGATCTTGTCTCCATTTTGAAAAAATAGTTTTGACCCATATGGAACTTTATATACAGCTTTTTGTAGACCATTTTCATCTTCTATGGATAATTGTGTATTTCTTCCCATAACAACCATATTCTTTTTCGAATCCTCAAGTAAATTAGTATTAATAATTTTTAATAATCCATCAGTTTTTGTTACTATTTGGGAATCTTGTTTAATTGATGCAGTACCTCCAACGTGAAAAGTTCTCATTGTTAATTGCGTACCTGGTTCACCAATTGACTGGGCTGAAATCATTCCAACGGCCTCACCTACGTGAACCATTTTCCCTCTAGATAAATCTCTACCGTATGATGTCGCGCAAACACCTTCTTTTGATTGACAAGTAATTACGGAATAAACATTTATAACTTTAACACCAGCTGAATCGATTTTTTCACATGCTTGTTCATCTATCATTTCAAGCTTTTTAATTATAACTTCACCAGTTATTGGATTTTTTACATCTGATGCAGCGATTCTTCCTAGTGCTCTTTCTGCCAAACTTACAATTACATTTCCACCTTCTATAATTTCAGATAATTTAATTGAACCACAATTTCTATCACATTTAGGTTTTGTAATCGTTAAATCTTGAGCAACATCACATAATCTTCTTGTTAAATAGCCTGAGTTAGCTGTTTTTAATGCAGTATCTGCAAGACCTTTTCTAGCTCCGTGTGTTGAGTTAAAATATTCCAATGCAGTAAGTCCTTCTTTAAAATTTGATGTAATTGGTGACTCAATAATTTCACCTGAAGGTTTTGCAATCAAACCTCTCATTCCTGCAAGTTGTTTCATTTGGGCAGCTGATCCTCTGGCACCACTATCTGCCATCATAAAAACTGAGTTTATTTTTAAGCCATCTTTAGATATTTCTGTTGCTGAAATTCTTTTCATCATTTCACTTGCTACTCTATCTGTACATTTTGACCAAGCATCAACAACTTTGTTATATTTTTCACCTCTTGTGATTAATCCTTCTGCATATTGGTTTTCATAATCAGAGATTAATTTTTTTGTTTCTTCAATTAATTGTTGTTTGTTTTCTGGTATTACCAAGTCGTCTTTACCAAAAGATATTCCAGCTTTAAAAGCATGTTTAAATCCTAAGTCTTTTAATTTATCACAAAAAATAACTGTTGATTTTTGTCCACAGAATCTAAATACGTGGTCAATTACTTCAGAAACAACTTTTTTTGGTAATAACCTATCAACAAGTGAAAATTTATTTTTAGCATCTTTTGGTAATATATCTGCTAATAAAAATCTTCCAGCTGTACTAATATATTTTTCAAATTTTTTATTACCTTCTTCATCAACAGTTTCAAATCTTGATACAATTCTTGAATGAACTTTAATTTGTCCAGTTTCTAATCCATGTTCGATTTCAGAGTTGTTAACAAAATAACCTTCAACTTTTTCCGTTTGGTATGGTGGCTGTGATAAATAATATATTCCAAGTATCATATCTTGACTTGGGACAATTATTGGTTTTCCATTTGATGGACTTAAAATATTATTAGTAGACATCATTAGAACTCTAGCTTCAAGTTGCGCTTCTAAACTTAACGGAATATGAACTGCCATTTGGTCGCCATCAAAGTCAGCGTTAAAAGCAGCACAAGTTAGTGGATGCAATTCTATAGCATCTCCTTCAATTAACTTGGGCTCAAATGCTTGGACTCCTAATCTATGTAAAGTTGGAGCTCTATTTAAAATAACTGGGTGTTCTCTAACAATTATTTCAAGTGCATCCCAAACTTCATCTCTTTCTTTTTCAACTAATTTTTTTGCTTGTTTTATAGTTGAAGCAAGACCTAGTTTGTTTAATCTTGCATACAAAAATGGTTTGAATAATTCTAAGGCCATTTTTTTTGGTAAACCACACTCATGAAGTTTTAGATCTGGACCAACAACAATTACTGATCTTCCTGAATAATCAACTCTTTTACCTAATAAATTTTGTCTAAATCTTCCCTGTTTACCTTTTAACATTTCTGCTAAAGATTTTAGAGGTCTTTTTCCTGTACCAGTTATTACCCTTCCTCTTCTTCCATTGTCAAAAAGAGCATCAACAGATTCTTGCAACATTCTTTTCTCATTCCGAACAATTATATCTGGGGCTTTTAAATCAATTAATCTTTTTAACCTGTTATTTCTATTTATAACTCTTCTATACAGATCATTAAGATCAGAAGTAGCAAACCTTCCTCCATCAAGAGGTACCAAAGGTCTTAGTTCAGGGGGTATTACAGGAACTACTGTTAATATCATCCATTCTGGTTTATTTCCAGTTTCAATAAATGACTCAATTAATTTTAATCTTTTAATTGATCTTTCTTCTGCAACTTTAGACTTAGTTTCATTGATTGTCTTAATTAGTAAGTTTCTTTCTTCTTCTAAATTTATTGATTTTAGAATCTCCAAAATAGCTTCAGCTCCAATGCCTGCTGTAAAAGCTTCCTCTCCATATTCGTCTTGATATTTTATAAGCTCTTCTTCATTTAAAAGTTGATATTTTTTTAGATTTGTTAAACCTGGTTCTATAACTATAAAGTTTTCAAAATAAAGTACTCTCTCAACTTCTTTAAGCTTCATGTCTACTGTTAAAGAAATTCTACTTGGTAAGGATTTTAAAAACCAAATATGAGCAACAGGAGTTGCCAAATTAATGTGTCCCATTCTTTCTCTACGAACATTTGATTTTGTTACTTCTACTCCACATTTTTCACAGATAATTCCTCTAAATTTCATTCTTTTATATTTTCCACATAAACATTCGTAATCTTTTATTGGACCAAATATTCTTGCACAGAATAATCCATCTTTCTCTGGTCTAAATGTTCGGTAATTTATTGTTTCAGGTTTCTTTATTTCACCGTATGTCCAAGATTTAATTTTCTCAGGGCTAGCCAATGTAATTTTGATACTGTTGAAATTTTGGGACTCTGATATTTCTGAGGTTTTAAATATATCTGAAATTTCTTTTTTCATAATTAATTTAATTCTACATTTAATGCTAAAGATTTAATTTCTTTAACTAATACGTTAAACGACTCGGGTATTCCCGACTCGAAATTTTCTTCACCTTTTACAATAGTTTCGTATACTTTAACTCTTCCTGCTACATCGTCAGATTTTACAGTTAGTATTTCCTGCAATGTATATGATGCTCCATAGGCTTCTAGCGCCCAAACTTCCATTTCTCCAAATCTTTGTCCACCAAGTTGTGCCTTTCCACCTAAAGGTTGTTGAGTAACTAAACTATACGGTCCAGTTGATCTTGCATGAATTTTATCTTCTACTAAATGATGAAGTTTTAACATATAAATTGTTCCAACAGTTACTGATCTGTCAAATTTTTCACCTGTTCTTCCATCCCATAAATATGTTTGGCCAGAATTGGGTAGTTTAGCTAATTCTAACATTTTTGTTACATCAGATTCTTTAGCTCCATCAAATACAGGTGTGGCTATTGGTATTCCATTTTGAATGTTTCCACACAAATCATTAAATTCTGAATTAGAGAGTTTTTCTATATTTTGATCAAATACTTCGTTTCCATAAATTGATTTTAGATAAGTAGAAATTTTTTGGTTTCTTTCAATTTTATTTTGATTTTCTTGAATTAATTTTTTTAATGTTTCACCTAATTCTGTACAAGACCAGCCTAAATGAGTTTCTAAAATTTGCCCAACATTCATACGACTTGGCACACCCAAAGGATTTAAGACAATATCTACTGGTTTTCCATTTTCTTGGTAAGGCATATCTTCAACTGGTACTATTTTACTTACAACACCTTTATTTCCATGTCTTCCAGACATTTTATCTCCTGGTCTCAATCTTCTTTTTATTGCTACAAAGACTTTGACCATCTTCATAACACTAGGAAGTAAATCGTCACCTTGTTGTATTTTTAAAACCTTGTCTTCAAATCTATCTTGGATATCTTTTTTTGCTAAATTGAACTGATCTTTTAATTGGTTTAATACTTCTATTTTCTTATCATCTGATAATGATATTTTAAATAAATCAGATAAACCCAGTTGATTAATTTTATCCTCATTTAAATTTTCTCCTGCTTCAATATTTTTAATTTTTTTACTTAATTTTATATCTGAAAAAATAGATATCATTCTTTGTTTGATACTTCTTTCTAGTATCTCTTCTTCAACAATCTTATCTTGTTGTACAGCATCTATTTCAGCTCTTTCAATTGTAATAGATCTTTCGTCTTTCTCTATTCCATGTCTATTAAAAACTCTTACGTCTACAACAATACCACCACTTCCACTTGGCATTTTTAATGAAGTATCTGTTACATCTATAGCTTTTTCTCCAAATATTGATCTTAAAAGTTTTTCTTCAGGACCAGATGCTGAGTCACCTTTGGGTGTAACCTTGCCAACTAATATATCTCCGGGTTTCACTTCGGCCCCAATGTAGACTATTCCTGATTCATCAAGATTTTTTAGAGATTCCTCGTTAACATTTGGTATGTCTCTTGTTATATCCTCTTCTCCAAGTTTTGTATCTCTTGCCATTACTTCGTATTCTTCAATGTGGATTGAAGTAAAAACATCATCAGTAACACATCTTTCTGAAATTAAAATTGAATCTTCAAAGTTGTAACCTTGCCATGGCATAAATGCTACTGTCACATTTTTTCCTAAAGCAAGTTCACCAATTTTTGTAGATGGACCATCGGCAATAATATCTCCCGTTTTTACTTTATCGCCAACCCTAACAAGTGGTTTTTGGTTTATACATGTGTTTTGATTGGATCTTTTAAATTTTTGTAAATTATAAATATCTACACCTGATTTACTAAAATCTTTTTCATCAGTAATCTTTATTACTATTCTTTTTCCATCAATTTTGTCGACAACACCGCTTCTTTTAGCGACTATTGTAACTCCTGAGTCTAGAGCAACATCACTTTCTAT
The DNA here is from genome assembly GCA_902569415.1 of uncultured Pelagibacteraceae bacterium. GTDB lineage: Bacteria > Pseudomonadota > Alphaproteobacteria > Pelagibacterales > Pelagibacteraceae > Pelagibacter. Next base: position 66,009 of record CACFUH010000001.1, on the reverse strand, counting down.
GCCTGTCCCAACTAAAGGAGCCTCGGGTTTTAAAAGTGGCACAGCTTGCCTCATCATATTTGATCCCATTAAAGCTCTGTTTGCATCATCATTTTCTAAAAAAGGAATTAAAGATGCCGCAACGGAAACTAGTTGTTTTGGTGAAACGTCAATATAATCAATATTATCAGGTTTAGACAAAATAAAGTTTAAGTTTTCTCTACAAGAAACTAATTGTTCCTTAAATTTTCCATTTTTATCAATAATTGAATTAGCTTGAGCAATGGTAAATTTTGTTTCTTCCATAGCTGATAAATATTCAATATTGTCCTGAACTACTCCATCTTTTACTTTTTTATATGGACTTTCAATAAATCCATATTTATTAATTTTTGAGTAAGTTGATAAACTATTAATTAAACCAATATTAGGACCTTCGGGTGTTTCTATTGGACAGATTCTTCCGTAATGCGTTGGGTGAACATCTCTTACTTCAAAACCAGCCCTTTCTCTAGTTAAGCCGCCTGGTCCTAAAGCTGAAACTCGTCTTTTGTGGGTAATTTCAGATAGTGGATTTGTTTGATCCATGAATTGTGAAAGCTGAGAAGTTGCAAAAAAATCTTTAAGAGACACTGTTAAAGGTTTTGCATTTATTAAATCTTGAGGCATAGCTGACTCAATATCAAGGGTTGTCATTTTTTCCTTTATAGCTCTTTCCATTCTATAAACACCAATTCTTGCTTGATTTTCTACAAGTTCACCAACAGATCTTACTCTTCTATTTCCTAAATGATCAATATCATCCACTTCGTCTTTACCGTCTCTTAAATCCAGCATTTTTTTTATAATTGCTATAATGTCATCATTTCTTAAAATTGTTATTTTATCTGAACAATTTAAATTTAATCTTGAATTCATTTTAACTCTACCAACATCTGAAAGGTCATATCTGTCAGAACTAAAAAAAAGATTATTAAAAATTTGCGTGGCTATTTCTAAAGTTGGAGGCTCACCCGGACGAAGCATTTTATATATTTCGGTGATTGCATCGTTTTTGTTTGTATTTTTATCATTTAGTAAAGTTAGAAGTATATATGGTCCTTTATTTATTGAATTTGTTTTGGAGATTTCAATTGAATTGATATCAGCGTCTAAAATTTTTTCTAATATAGTTTCGTTTATTTCAGTTCCAATTTGAAATTCGTCTTCACCTACTTTAATTGAATTATGTAAATATTTTCCATAAAGAGATTGGTTTGAAACATAGATTTCTTTTAAACCATCATTTGCTAACTTTTTAGCATTTAAAAAATTTATCTTTTCGCCAAGTTTAACAACTGTTTTGTTGTTTTTTGCATCTATTACTTCTTCAGAAAAGTTTTTTGCTTTATAATTTTCTGGGTCAAATTTAGTTTTCCATTTCTTTAAATCGCTTACATAAGAAAAGGTTTCTTTGTCATAAAACTCATTAACTATATCTTTTTTAGAAAAACCGATCGCTTGTAATAATGTTGTTACATGAATTTTCTTTTTTCTATCTATTCTAAAATACATCAAATCTTTAATATCAAATTCAAAATCTAACCACGATCCTCTATTAGGTATAACTCTACAGTTAAATAAAAGTTTTCCACTCGCATGAGATTTTCCTTTATCATGATCGAAAAAAACACCAGGACTTCTATGCATTTGATTTACAACAACTCTTTGGACACCATTAGTTATAAATGTTCCACTATTTGTCATCATTGGGACTTCTCCCATGTATACTTCTTGTTCTTTTGCTGACAAAATATCTTTCGTATTATTTTCTTGATCTATTTCATAAACAACAAGTCTTAAATTGCATTTTAGAGCTGCTGAATAAGTTAAACCTCTCGTGATACATTCTTCTACATCAAATTTAGGTTTTTCTAATCTGTAAGAAACGTATTCTAATGTTGCTTTGTCATTTAAATCTTCTATTGGAAAAATACTTTTAAATACTCTATCAAATCCTTTGGTTAAGTTTTGTTCAACGTCTAATTTATTTTCTGTAAGTTGTTTGTATGAATTTTTTTGAACTTCAATTAGGTTCGGAATAGATAAACTTTCTTTAAGTTTACCAAAATTTTTTCTTATATTTTTCTTTTCAGTAAAAGATAATTGCATCTATGTTGTTTGTTGATTTAATAAAAAACCAACAATTAAAATTCTTTCTTTTATTACTTAAGTTCTACTTTAGCGCCCGCAGCTTCTAATTTAGCTTTTATTTCTTCTGCTTCTTTTTTATTTACACCTGATTTTACTTCTTTAGGTGCACCTTCTACTAAATCTTTAGCTTCTTTTAATCCAAGTGATGTAACTGCTCTTACTTCTTTAATTACATTAATTTTTTTATCACCTGCTGCAGTTAACATAATTGTAAATTCATCTTTTTCTTCTGCTGGTGCTGCTCCACCTGCTGCTGCTGGTGCTGCTGCAACTGCTGCTGCTGCTGTAACACCCCATTTTTCCTCAAGTTGTTTTGAAAGTTCTGCTGCTTCAACAACTGTCAAACTTGATAAGTCATCTATAATTTTATTTAAGTCTGCCATATAATTTGCCTAGGTTATTTTTTTGATTTTTCCAGCGCCAAAATAGCGATTTTTGAGGCAGGTGCAAGTAAAATACTTGCGATTTTTTGTGCTGGTGATCTTAAAATACCCACAATTTTAGCCCTCGCTTCATCTAATGATGGTAAAGTAGCGACATTTTTTACTCCCGCTACATCTAAAATGTCATTCCCCATGATTCCACCTAAAATTTTTAGGTTGCTATTTTCTTTAGAAAAATTTGTTAATATTTTAGCTGACGTTATTGCGTCTTTTGAAAGTGCAACAGCTGTTGGGCCTGAGAATAAATTTGATAATTCTTTACATCTTGTTTTTTCTAATGCGAGTTTAGTAATTCTGTTTTTAGTTATTTTAAAAATAATTCCATGTTCTCTCATTTTTGCTCGCAATTCATCTAGTTGAGTAACTGTCAAGCCTTGATAATGAGCAACTATTACCGCCTCTGACTTATCAAATTGAACGGTCATCTCATTAATATAATTTTTCTTTTTTTCTTTGTTCATCATAATTAAATATTTTTCGGTAATTTTAATTTATAAGATACACCCATTGTTGAAGTTAAAAAAGCGCTTTTAATTAAATCTCCTTTAACTGTTTGGTTTCCTTTTTCTCTTTCCAGAACTTCAAGCACAGCTGTAAAATTTTTAACTACTTTGTCGTCAGAAAAAGATTTTTTTCCTAAGCTAAGTCCTATATTTCCATCTTTGTCGTTTTTAATTTCAACCTGTCCTAATTTTGCATCTGAAATGGCTTTTTTTAAATCATCAGTAACAGTACCAAGTTTTGGGTTTGGCATTAGACCTTTGGGTCCAAGAACTTTTCCTAATTTAGACAACTTAATCATCATTGAAGGAGTGCAAATTAACTTTTTAAAATTTAGTTCACCCGCTTTAATTTTTTCTATAAAATCATCTCCCCCAACAATATCAGCACCTGAATCTTTAGCTAATTGAGCCTTAGAATCTTCACATACAACTGCAACCATAATTTTTTTTCCTGATCCAGATGGAAGATTGACAAAAGTTCTTAAATTTATTTCATTTTTTTTTTGTTTATTATTTATTTGTAAACTTAAGTCGATAGATTCGTCGAATTTAGTTGTACAATTTTTTTTTAATTCTGGGATTATTTTTTCGATTAATGCAGATGGAAGTTTCTTAGTTTCTGTTGGTAATTTTTTATATCTTTTTGAAGTCATTACTCTTTCACCTCAATACCCATTGATCTTGCTGATCCTGCAATAATTTTAGAAGCTTCTTCTAAATCATTAGCATTTAAATCTGCCATTTTTTGTTTGGCAATTTCTTCAAGTTGTTTTTTTGTTATAGATCCAACTATGTTTCTACCCGGTTCTTGCGAACCACTTTTTAATTTTACTGCTTCTTTTATAAAATGTGATGCTGGTGGAGTTTTAATTATAAAATCAAATTTTTTGTCTTTATAAACTGTAATAACAACTGGAACAGGTTTCCCCATAAAATTTTTTGTTTTTTCATTAAATGCTTTACAAAATTCCATAATATTAATTCCCCTTTGTCCTAATGCAGGGCCAACAGGTGGGGCTGGATTTGCTTGACCACCTTTTATTTGCAATTTTACGTAACCACTAATTTCTTTTTTTGCCATTAACTTGCTTTCTCTACTTGGTTATATTCTAAATCTACAGGTGTTGGTCTACCAAATATAGAAACTGACACCTTAAGTCTAGATTTTTCTTCATCAATATCTTCAACTAAACCACTAAATGATGCAAACGGTCCATCAATAACTTGAACTTTTTCGCCAACAGTATATTCGATTCCAGATTTTGGTTGAGCCACACCATCTTTAATTTGACCTAAAATTTTTTCAATTTCTTTATCAGATACTGGAACTGGAATCCCTTTTGTCCCTAAAAAGCCACTTACTTTTTTTATTCCTTTTATCATATGGTATAAATCATTATCCATTTCACTTTTAATAAGAACATATCCTGGAAAGTATTTTTTTTTCCTCTGTATTCTTTTTCCTCTTTTTACTTCAGTAACATCGTGAGTAGGCACAATTATTTCTTCAATCTTTTCAGAAACTTTTGCTTTATCGGCCTCTTCTTTAATTAATTGAGCTACTTTATTTTCAAAGCTAGAATGTGACTGAACGATATACCAATTTTTCATAAGTTATATACTAATCTTTAATACTAGTTCTAAGAAAAATTTTAGAAATTGGTCTAAAAGAAGAAAAAATAACGAGGCTACTATTGCCATTGCTATGACCATTAAGGTTCCTTGCATAGTTTCTTTTCCTGTAGGCCAAGTAACTCTAAAAGCTTCTTGTTTAACCTCTTGAATGAATTTCAATGGATTTTTCATAAATATAAATCTCCAATTTTGGCAGGAGCGGAGGGAATCGAACCCCCAACCTCCGGTTTTGGAGACCGGCGCTCTACCAATTGAGCTACACTCCTATGGGAGCTTACTCTATAATCTTAGTTACTACTCCAGCTCCAACAGTTCTTCCACCTTCTCTAATGGCAAAATTTAATTTTTCACTCATTGCGATTGGTGTAATTAATTTTACTGTAAACTTAGCATCATCACCTGGCATTACCATTTCAGTTCCAGAAGGTAATTCAACTTCTCCTGTTACGTCTGTAGTTCTAAAATAAAACTGTGGTCTGTACTTGGTAAAGAATGGTGTGTGCCTTCCTCCTTCTTCTTTTTTAAGTACATATGCTTGAGCTTCAAATTTTGTATGTGGAGTAACTGAACCAGGTTTACACAATACTTGGCCTCTTTCGACATCAGTTCTTTCTACACCTCTTAATAGAGCTCCAATATTGTCACCAGCTTCTCCTGTATCTAAAAGTTTTCTAAACATTTCTACACCAGTACAAACTGATTTTTTTGTGTCTCTTATACCAACTATTTCTATTTCTTCTCCAGTTTTTATAACTCCAGATTCTACTCTTCCGGTTACAACTGTTCCTCTTCCAGAAATAGAGAATACATCTTCTACTGGCATTAAAAAAGGTTTGTCTTTTGGTCTATCTGGTTGTGGTATAAATTCATCAACTGCTTTCATTAATTCCATAATAGAGTTTTTTCCAGTTGCTTCGTCTTTTCCTTCGACTGCATTTAAAGCTGATCCTTTGATAATTGGTGTTTTGTCTCCAGGAAATTTATATGAAGTTAATAGTTCTTTTATTTCTTCTTCAACAAGATCAATTAATTCTTTATCTTGAACTTGATCTACTTTATTTAAGTAAACAACTATTGCCGGAACTCCAACTTGTCTTGCCAAAAGAATATGCTCTCTTGTTTGAGGCATAGGACCATCAGCAGCATTAACAACTAAGATTGCTCCATCCATCTGTGCTGCACCTGTGATCATATTTTTCACATAGTCAGCATGACCTGGGCAGTCAACGTGAGCGTAGTGTCTTTTTTCAGTTTCATACTCTACGTGTGCTGTTGATATTGTTATCCCTCTCTCTTTTTCTTCAGGGGCTTTATCTATTTGATCATAAGCAACAAAATTCGCACCACCACTTTCAGATAGAACTTTAGTTATAGCGGCCGTTAAAGTTGTTTTACCGTGATCGACGTGACCGATTGTACCAATGTTACAGTGCGGTTTATTTCTTACAAACTTTTCTTTCGACATTATATTTTTACCTCTTTTTCCTTTTTCTTTTTTTTTATAATTTTTGGAGCGGGTAAAGGGAATCGAACCCTTACATCCAGCTTGGAAGGCTAGCGTTCTACCATTGAACTACACCCGCAACACCCAAGTTCACTCCAATATTATTTAAAACAAAATTAAATGGTGGAGGGGGAAGGATTCGAACCTTCGAAGACCGAAGTCAACGGGTTTACAGCCCGCCCCATTTGACCGCTTTGGTACCCCTCCTTTTCGCAGGGGAAGCGTCCCCTTGTTCAATAAAGCTTTAAACAACAAGCGGTTTATATATTTTTATTGCATAAATGCAATACGAGAAATAGTGAGAAAATAAGTAAAAAAACATGTAAAAAGCAATAAAATTTATGAATAAAAGATCATTTTTTATTATAGGCAAACATGCGGTTATAGGGGCTTTAAAAAATACAAATCGAAGGGTCTTAAGAGTTTTTTTAACTGAGGAAAGCAAAAAAAATATACACAGAGAAAATTCTAAAAAAGATCTACTTAAAAGTGTTAAAATATATTTTAAGACTAAAAAAGAATTAGATAAATATGTTGGAAATGAAGAATTACTTCATCAAGGTTATGTCGCTGAGGTAGAACATCTAGATGAATTAGTTTTAAAAGAATTTATCAAAAATAAAAACAATTTAACTTTAGCTTGCTTAAATGAAGTAACTGATCCAAGAAATATAGGATCAGTAATAAGAAGTGCAGCATCATTTAATATTGATGGAATTATAGTTAAAGATAGACATTTCCCTGATGAAAGTAAATTGATGTACAAATCTGCAAGTGGTAGTATGGAGGAAGTTAATATTTTTAAAGTTGCAAATATAAATACCACTTTAAAATCCCTGAGAGAAAAAAACTTTTGGGTCTATGGCTTTGATTCAAAAAGTAAAAAAGATTTTACTGAAATTGAATGGAAGGGAAATAACATACTTCTTTTTGGTTCAGAGGGTTTCGGTATAAAAAAACATACTGAAAAATATATTGACTTTGCAGTTAAAATAGAAATTAATCAAAAAATAGAAAGCTTAAATATATCAAATAGTGCTGCTATTGCGTTTCATAACATAATGAAAAGAAAAAAAGATCTTGATTAGTTTAAAAAATATTAATAAATATTCAACAAGCCCTTGTAGCTCAGCTGGTAGAGCAATTGATTTGTAATCAATAGGTCCGCGGTTCGAATCCGTGCGGGGGCACCATTAAGAAGTTTCTCTTCTTATTTGTTCTAGTTTAATTTTTTTTTGAAGACTTCTATTAGAATCGTAAAGTAAATTAAATTTAATTTTTTTATTAGTTTTTACTGTAACTGTTTTTGCATTTCTAAATTCTAAATTATCAGCTACAGCACTGATTGGTCTTTTTTTAGGATTTAAATTTTTTATTTTTACAATTGATTTATCACTTATAATTTTACCTTTCCATCTTCTTGGTCTAAATGCACTTATTGGTGAGATAGAAAGTTTTTTTGAATGTAAACTCAAAATAGGTCCATGAACTGATAAGTTGTAAGCTGTACTGCCTGCTGGAGTAGATACCAAAACACCGTCTGATATTAATCTCTTAATAATAGTTTTTGTTCCGGTTTGAATTGATAGAGAAGCAGCCTGTCGACTTTGTCTTAAAATTGAAACTTCGTTTATTGCAATCGATTTCTTTTTTAATCCCGTTTTATTTTTTACAACTAATTCTAAAGGAGATATCGTAATCATCTTAGCTTTTGAAAAATTTTTTATTGTATGCTTTGGTGAAAATTTATTCATCAAAAAACCATAATTGCCTGAATTTATTCCATAAAATAATTTTGATGAACCTTTATTTTGCTTTAATGTTTTAAGCATAAAACCATCACCTCCAATTACAATTACTACTTTTGATTTGGATGATAGGATTTTCAGATTTCTAACAAGAAAAGATTTTATCTTTAATGATTTTTTGTTTGAGTCAGAAATAATTACTGGTTTATTCATATTAGTGGTGCCCTCGGCCAGACTCGAACTGGCACTCCCAAAAGGGCAAGGATTTTAAGTCCTTTGTGTCTACCAATTTCACCACGAGGGCATGAGTTATTTTCATGAGTGTTTATGCTAATATTTATAATTGAACAAGTCTAATAAGTAAAATTTTTTAATTTATCTCCTAAATATATTTACTCTAATTACGTAGTACTAAAGCTCGAATTGAAATTAACTATAGAATTTTATAGGTTAGCTAGATAATTAATGAAATAAACAAAGTTTTACGTTTCATGAATAAATTAAATATCTTTTGCGTAACAAACATAGCTTATGATTATTTAAATAACTTAAATTTAAAATTAGCTGGTGTAGGAAAGAAAAAATTCCCCAATAATTATATTGTGTGTAATAAAGGAAATAATATTCAAAAAAAAGAGAGAAATTATTCAGAACTTACTTTTCATTATTGGTTTTGGAAAAATAGATTAGACAGATACAGTGCAAATGAATGGATAGGATTTTGTCAAAAAAGAAGGTTTTGGATAAAAAGTAAAATCAGAATAAAATCTATTAAAGACCTAGAAAAAAATATACTAAAGTATCCTCCCAAAAAATGGGAAAAGTACGATAGTATTATTTGTAAGGCAATTAGTGTTTCAAATCCAAAAAAAATGAAAATAATAAAAAGAGGTTGGAAAAATTTAGTTAAAGATCCAGACATTATTTTTAACAAAAAAAAACATTCAATTAAATTGCATTTTGATATGCATCATGGTTATGGAGTTCTAGATGAAGCAATTAAATTACTAAATAAAGAAGATAGATCTGAGTTTGATGATTTTGTAAGTAAAAAAGATAAATTTAACCCTAATATTATGTTTGTTGCAAAAAAAAAAATATTGTCCATGTGGTTTAATGATTTATTTAAATGGCTTTTTAAATGTGAAAAAGTTTTTGGTTTAAATAATTTAAAAGGTTATGATCAACAACGACTTTACGCTTATTTAGCAGAAAGGTACCTTTCGTTTTGGTTTAAAAAGTATACGAATAGTTTAGAGTGGCATTGGACTTTTTTTGAAAAAAAATGATTTTTTTTACCAAGGTAAAATATTTTTATTAATATCTATTAACACGCCACTTAGTTTATTGTCGTTAGTTGCGCATATATTTATTATTTTTTGTGCAGCAAATTCTGGACTTAATATTCCACCTGTATTCATTTTTGTTTTAACATTACCTGGATGTACACAATAAACATTAACTTTATTTTTTAATTCTATTGAAAGATTTTTTGAAAAAGAATTTAGTAAAGATTTTGAGGATCTATAATAATAATAATTGCCAGTTTTGTTCAAATTAATACTACCCATTTCACTGCTAATATTTAATATTAGCTCTAAATTGTTGGTCTCCAATGAATTTTGAATAATTAAAATTGGAGCAAGAACATTTATATTTAATACTTTATGATATTTTTCAAAGTCAATATTTTTTATTTCAGTTGAGTCACCAAATGTTGCTGCACAATTAATAATTATATTAGGTTTAAAATCTTTAATTGATTGATTATATTTTTTTAAATTACTGATATCACTAAAATCACATTTAACTATAGAAGAGTTATTTGTTTTAAATTTACTTACTTCATCTGAGTTATTATTTACAAACGCTAAAACACTATTGTCGGTAATAATTTTTTTAAAAATACACAGACCTATACCTGAGTTAGAACCTGTAATTAAAATATTCTTATTTGAAATTTTTAAATTTGTATCTCCAAATAAATATTCATTAAAATTAATGTATTTTCTCTTAATGGTTTTTAAAAATCCCATAGTTACAATGTATATATTGCATCCCAGACTAGAGCAATTCTATCATTTTTACCTATATAAGGTTTGACTGAATGATAAATATTTGAATGAAAAATGATAATATCATTTTTTTTTGGTTTATGATTAATTTTTTCATTTTCATTTAAAATTTCAATCTCACCACCTTTATTTTCATCAATCGAGAAATAATAAACTCCAGAAAGAATAGATTTTGGATGATTATGAGAAGCATGGCCCTCATTTTCACTTTGAATTGTAAACCATAAATTTTTTACTCTAAATTTACCAAGGAAATTAATTCCCATTACATTATTTTTTATTTCATTATTCATAAAATTTTCAATCGAAATTAATGAATTTTTAAAAACTTTTAATTTTTGTAAGTCATGATTAGATTGATAGTGCTCTCTGTTATTCATATCACACCATTTAGTAATTGGATTTTTTTTTTTATAATCATAAAAAAAATCTTTTTGAACATCTAATTCAATACTACTAGAATGAAAAAAAGATTTTTCTAAACTCTCTGTCTTAACTCCAAGAAAGTTCTTAATTAAATAAGAATAAAATTTATTTTTTTTACTATATTTGTAAAGATCGAGCATATATTTTTAAAGTTTTTACCAAATTATTTTGTATTTTATTTTATAATAAGAAATAACTTTTTTTAATTTTTTTAAGTCCAATTTACAATCTTTATAACCTTCTATTATTGTATGCAGATAGGTAGAATTAGGTTTTTTTAAATAATAAACATTTTGAATATACACCAAAACTCTCTTTTTTTTTATAGTAAAATATTCTTTCTGATAATAATTATAGTCAACACCTTCGTACCAATCTAACTCTTTTTCATCTTTTTTATTTATGTGCCATAAAGCACCGTTAACTTTTGTTTTTTTATTTTTAATAATATTGGCATGTCCATAAATTGAATGATTAGTTTTATGACTAAAGCACAACTTATAACCATTAAGAGTATATTTTTTTATATATTTTGCCCCACTACATCTGTTTTTCATTTGATGATGGTTTAAATTACTTCCATAAGCAAAATAAAGCATATTAATCTCTATTTACTAATTCAATTTTTTTTTCTTTAATGAAATCTAATATTTGTGAATTACAAATATCAATTTTGCTTTGTTCCTCAGATCTAATTACTATTGAAACACCCAGTTTGCCTGCCTGAAAAAATGGATAACTTCCTATTTCAACATCTTTATTATTATCTTGAACTTTTGTTAAAGAATTTGCTATTTCACTTTCAACAGTACGAAGATTAATAGTATAGCTTAATATCGGCTTACCGCCTGTTATTAAATGCTTTAAACCACCAAGCATAGATTTTAAAATTGAAGGAACTCCTGGTAAACAAAAAACATTTTCAACATTAAAACCAGGTGCTCCACTTGTTGGATTTAATATTAATTTTGCATTTTCAGGCATCCAAATCATTTTTTGTCTACCTTCATTGAACTCACCAGGTTTATAATATTTTTCAAGAAGCTTATAACCTTCTTTGTGCATCTCGTATTTAAGATTGAATGCCTTAGATATTGATTCTGCTGTTATATCATCATGCGTTGGGCCTATGCCTCCTGTTGTAAAAACATAATCATATTGTTTTCTTAACAAATTTACTGAATTAACAATTGTTTCTTCAACATCAGGAATTACTCTAACTTCCTGAACTTTTACTCCAATAGAATTTAGCCATAATGCCAATGTACTTGTATTTGTGTCTTGAGTTCTTCCAGACAAAATTTCATTGCCTATTATCAATATCGCAGCATTTACTTTTGTTTTTTCAGACATTTCTTATATATATTTTGAATATGGAATTTACCAATTCTTTAATTAAAGGCAAACTTGTAAAAAGATATAAGAGATTTTTTGCTGATATCAAAGCAAATAAAGAAATTATAACAGCACATTGCCCTAATACTGGTTCAATGATGGGATTACTGGAAAAAGATAATCATGTTTGGATTTCACAAAATGATGATCCAAAAAGAAAACTAAAATATACATTGGAAATAATTAAGGTAAAAAACAACCTCGTTGGTGTTAACACTCATCTAGCAAATAAGATTGTTGCAGAGGGCCTTAAAAATAATTCATTTATAGAGTTTAATAATTTAAAAAGTATAAAATCAGAAGTATTTTATAATAAAGAAACTCGTTTTGATTTTTTGGTAAATAAAGATAATAAAAATATATTTATAGAAGTTAAAAATGTTACTCTATTTAGAGATAGCAAGATATCTGAGTTTCCTGATGCTCCAACATCTAGGGGAGTTAAGCATATTAAAACATTAATAGATGCATCAAAAAAAGGCTTTAAATCTTATGTTTTGTTTTTGGTACAGATTGAAAATATGAAGTATTTTAAAATAGCAAAAGATATAGATAAAGACTATTATGAAAATTATTTAATGGCAAAAAAATCTGGGGTTCAATTTCTTGCCTACAAATGCAAAATTGATCCAAAACAAATAAAAATAGATAAAAAAATAAAAATTATTGATGAGTGATTATACTGAAAAATTTGAAAAGATGCGTGCTGCCGGAAATTTGGCTGCAAGAACTTTAGATATGCTAACGGATCACATAAAACCTGGTGTATCAACAGATGAAATAGATAATCTTGGATATGAATTTATAAAAGATCATGGAGCTTATTCAGCGCCGCAATTTTATAGAGGTTTTAAAAAATCTCTATGTACTTCATTAAATCATGTTGTTTGTCATGGAATACCATCTGATAGAGTTTTAAACGAAGGTGATGCTGTAAACATTGATGTAACTGCAATATTGGATGGCCATTATGGTGACACAAGTAGAATGTATACTATTGGAGAGGTTTCAATTAAATCTAAGAATTTAATCGATGCAACTTATAGTTCAATGATGAAAGCCATCAATATTTTAAAACCAGGATTAAGTTTGGGTGACATTGGTAATGAAATTCAATCATACATCGAAGAAAAAGGTTTTAGTGTAGTAAGAGACTTTTGTGGACATGGAATAAGTACTACATTTCATGAACCTCCAAATATTTTGCATTATGGAAAAAAAAATACTGGAACCAAGATTTATCCAGGAATGACTTTTACAATAGAACCAATGGTTAATTTTGGAAAATATGACGTAAAAGTGTTAAATGATGGTTGGACAGCAGTTACAAAAGATAAGTCGCTATCAGCACAATTTGAACATACTGTAGGAATTACTGAAAATGGATATGAAATCTTTACAGAATCTGCTAAAGGTTATTCTAAGCCTCCATACAAATAATTAATGATTGCTAGATATTCAAGAAAAGAACTCACAACAATTTGGTCTGAAGAGAACAAATATAAAATTTGGCTTGAAGTAGAAATAGCTGCAGCACAAGCAATGGAAAAATTAGGTCAAATACCAAGAGGAGTTTCTTCAACAGTAAGAAAAAAAGCTAAAATAAATGTAAAAAGAATTCATGATATTGAGGCTAAAGTAAAGCATGACGTAATTGCATTTTTAACTTCAGTTACCGAAAAAGCTGGAATTAAAGCTCGTTATCTTCATCAGGGAATGACCTCTTCAGATGTATTGGACACTAGTTTTAACATTCAATTAGTTCAATCTGGAAAAATATTATTAAAAGATATAGATCAAATTTTGAAAGTATTAAAAAGACAGGCAAAAAAACATAAATTTACCCCATGTATTGGAAGAAGCCATGGAATTCATGCAGAGCCAATAACTTTTGGTTTAAAACTAGCTTCATTTTATGAAGAGTTTAAAAGAAATAAGAAAAGATTAGTTGATGCAATGGATGAAGTATCTAGCTGCGCTATTTCGGGTGCTGTAGGAACTTTTGCAAACATAAATCCAAATATTGAAAGACATGTTGCAAAAAGACTTGGTTTAAAAGTAGAACCAATATCAACGCAAGTAATCCCAAGAGACAGGCATGCATTTTATTTTTCTGTTTTAGGAATTATTGCAGGATCAGTTGAAAGAGTAGCAACTGAAATTAGACATCTACAAAGATCTGAGGTTTACGAATTACAAGAGTTTTTTTCAAAAGATCAAAAAGGATCTTCAGCAATGCCACATAAAAAAAATCCTATTTTAAGCGAAAACTTAACTGGACTATCCAGAATGGTTAGAAGTTATGTAACACCTGCGTTAGAAAATATAGCACTTTGGCATGAGAGAGACATTTCGCATTCTAGTGTTGAGAGAAATATAGGTCCTGATGCAAATATTACTTTAGATTTTGCTTTAAATAGGTTGGCAAATATTTTAGATAAAATGATAATTTATCCAAAAAAAATGATTCAAAATATCAATTTAACAAAAGGTTTAATTTTTTCTCAAGAAATAATGCTTGAACTTACAAAAAGTGGGTTGAGTAGAGAAAAATCTTATAAAATTGTTCAATCACATTCAAAAAAATGTTTCTCTGAAAATAAAAATTTGTTTGATTTAATATCTAAAGATAAATTAATAATGAGGAAAATTAGCAAGTCTAAATTAAATTCGATATTTAATTACTCTTCTCATTTTAAAAATATAAATTTAATTTTTAGAAGAGTGTTTAAATAATGAAAAAAGGTAAAAAACTCTACGAAGGCAAAGCAAAGATTATTTTTGCTACAAGTGATAAAAATACTGTTATTCAGCATTTTAAGGATGATGCAACCGCATTTAACAATCAAAAAAAAGCAAATATAGATGGAAAAGGAATTCTAAATAATAGAATTTCAGAACACTTGTTAAAATCTCTTTCAGAAATTGGAATTAAAAATCATCTTATTAAAAGATTAAATATGAGAGAACAACTTGTTGAATTGGTAAATATCATTCCAATTGAATTTGTAATTAGAAATATTGCAACTGGATCTTTAACAAAAAGACTAGGAATTGAAGAAGGAACAATACTTGATTATCCATTAATTGAGTATTGTTTAAAAGATGATAAACTTGGAGATCCAATAATTTCTCGTGAACATATTTTAAATTTTAAATGGCTCAATTTAATTGAGTTAGACTTAATTAATGAACAATGCTTAAGAATAAATGATTATCTTCAGGGTCTGTTCAGAGGTATAGGAATTAAATTAGTTGATTTTAAAGTAGAATTTGGAAAAACAAAGTCAAACGAGACAATAATACTTGCCGACGAAATTAGCCCTGACACGTGCAGACTATGGGATCAAGAAACTGATAAAAAACTAGATAAAGATAGATTTAGAAAAGATTTAGGTAATATTGTAGAGGCCTACCAAGAAGTAGCTAGAAGGCTTGGAATTCTTCATGAACAATCAAACATAAGACCAATAAAATTCTCTAAACCAACTGCAGTAAAAATTAAAAAAAGTAAATGAAAGTAAAAGTAATTGTTACTCTAAAAAATGGAGTGCTTGATCCTCAAGGTAAAGCTATACAGCAGACATTAAATGGAATGAATTTTCCTGAGGTAAAAGAAATTAGGCAAGGCAAATATTTTGATATTGAAATTAATACCAATGATGAAAAAAAGGCAAAAGATAAAGTTGAAGAAATGTGTAAAAAACTTTTAGCTAACTTAGTAATTGAAGATTATAAAATTCTGTAAAAATTGATGAAGTCGGCTGTAATAATATTTCCGGGATCAAATTGTGATAGAGATATGGATGTTGCGCTAAAAAAATTTGGTTTTAAAAATCAAATGGTTTGGCATAATGATCAAGAGATTCCTAAAAGTGATTTAATTGTATTGCCTGGTGGCTTTTCCTACGGAGACTATTTAAGATGTGGAAGTATAGCTGGAAAATCAAAAATAATTAAATCAGTTGTGGAATTTGCGAATTCAGGAGGCTTAGTATTAGGAATATGTAATGGATTCCAAATATTAACTGAGACTGGTTTGTTGCCAGGTGTTCTTTTGCAAAACAAATATCAAAAATTTATATGTAAAAATGTTCATGTGAAAATAAATAATAAAGAAAATAAGTATTTTAAAAATATCAAAAAGGAGATTTTAGAATTGCATATTGCTCATAATGAAGGAAATTATTTTTGTTCTGAGGACGAAATTAAATCTTTAAATGATAATAATCAAATTGCAGTTACTTATTGTAATGAAAAAGGCAGGGAAGATGAGCAATACAACCCCAATGGTGCGTTAAAAAATATCGCTGGAATTTTTAGTAAAAATAAAAATATCTTAGGAATGATGCCACATCCTGAAAGAGTAATAGATAAATGCCTCTCAAGTAATGATGGGAGTTTTTTCTTTGAAAACTTATTTGAAAATTTAAAATAATGGAAATTAACGAACAAATTGCAATAGATCATGGCTTAAAAAAAGAAGAATTTAATAAAATTTGTGATCTATTAAAAAGAACACCAAATATTACTGAGCTTGGGATATTTTCTGCTATGTGGAATGAACATTGCTCATACAAATCATCAAGAATTCATTTAAAAAAACTTAATACCAAGGGAAAAAAAGTTATTCAAGGTCCTGGTGAAAATGCTGGAATAATTGATATTGAAGACGATGATGCAATTGTTTTCAAAATTGAAAGTCATAATCATCCTTCATTTATAGAACCTTATCAAGGTGCAGCGACAGGCGTTGGTGGTATAATGAGAGATGTTTTTACAATGGGTGCAAGACCTATAGCAAATTTAAATTCTATTCATTTTGGTTCTCCACAACATCCAAAAACAAAGAACTTATTAAGAGGAGTTGTTAAAGGTATAGGCGGTTATGGAAATTGTATGGGTATACCAACTATAGGCGGTCAAACCAGTTTTGATGAGTCCTATAACGGGAATATTTTAGTTAATGCAATGACATTAGGATTAGTTAATAAAAAAAAAATTTTTTACTCAAAAGCTGCAGGTATAAATAAACCGGTAATTTATGTTGGATCAAAAACTGGACGTGACGGTATTCATGGTGCAAGTATGGCTTCAGCAATTTTTGATGACAAAATTGAGGAAAAAAAACCAACAGTTCAAGTTGGAGATCCTTTTACTGAAAAATTATTATTAGAAGCGTGTTTGGAACTAATGGCGGGAAAGTCAATTATATCTATTCAAGATATGGGTGCTGCTGGATTAACTTCTTCTAGTATTGAAATGGCATCTAAGGGTAATTTAGGTATTGAATTAAATCTAAATAAAGTACCATGCCGTGAAGAAAAAATGACACCTTATGAAATCATGTTATCTGAAAGTCAAGAAAGAATGCTGATTGTATTAGAGAATGGAAAAGAAGCAGAGGCAAAAAAAATCTTTGACAAATGGAATTTAGATTTTGCAGTAATAGGAAAAACTACAGATACAAAAAAAATTGAACTACTTTTTGATAGCAAGAAGGTTGCTGAAATTCCAATAAATATATTAGCAGAAAATGCACCTATTTATGATCGAAAATGGAAAAAAACAAAACTTCCTCAGAAAATAAAATTTAACAAAGATGATTTTAAAAAATTAAAAATAACTGAAGTTCTAAAAAAAATTTTAAGTTTGCCAAATATTTCAAGTAAAGAGTGGATATGGGAACAATATGATCATACAGTTATGGGTGATACTATTCAAAAACCTGGTTCTGACTCTGGTGTAATAAGGGTACATGGTACCAGAAAAGCTGTTGCGACTTCGGTAGATTCTTCTGCTGTTTATTGTTATGCCCATCCTCTTACAGGAGGAAAGCAAGTTGTCTGCGAAAGTTGGAGAAACTTGATTTCATGTGGATCTAAACCAATTGCTATTACCAACTGTTTAAACTTTGGTAACCCAGAAAAGGAAAAAAATATGGGTGAATTTGTTGAATGCGTTAAAGGCATTAATGAAGCAAGTAAATTTTTAGATTATCCAGTAGTTTCAGGTAATGTATCTTTCTACAATGAAACAAAAGACAAAGGAATTAAGCCTACACCGGCTATTGGAGGTGTTGGTTTAATTAAAGACTATAAAAAAATAGTCACCATGAATCTAAAAAATAATGAAAACTTAATCTTAGTTATTGGAAAAACTGAAGGTCACATAGATCAAAGTGTATTTGCTATAAATATATTAAATGAGAAAAAAGGACCTCCGCCAGTTGTCAATTTATTCAATGAAAAAAATAATGGAGAAACAGTTCTAAAATTGAATGCTGAAGGGCTGATTAACTCTTTGCACGATGTATCGCTTGGAGGAATTATTACGGCAGTTTCAAAAATGGCAATAAAAGGTAAAAAAGGGTTTAAATTAAATAAACCTAAAGTTTTAATTAATAAATTTGATTATTATTTTGGTGAAGATCAAGGAAGATATATAATCGAAATTGAGCCTAAAAACCTATCAAAAGTGCAAAAGATCTTAAAGGATAATTCGGTACATTATGATGAGATTGGATTAGTTGCCGAAAAAGATGTAATAATAGACAAAGAGCCAATTATACACATTGATGATTTGATTAAATCAAATAAATATTGGTTAGCGGATTATATGGATAAATAAAATGGCAATGGATTTAAAAGAAATAGAAAAATTAATTAAAGAGGCAATGCCAGATGCAAAAATAGAAATTCAAGACTTAGCTGGCGATGGTAATCATTATTCAGCAACAGTTACATCGTCTACATTTGCAGGAAAAAGTAAAATAGAGCAACATAAAATGGTTTATAATTCATTAAAAGGAAAAATGGGAAATGAATTACATGCGTTAGCAATTAAAACAAAGGAGTAATATGGACCAACAAACAAATGATTTAATCAGTAAAGAAATTGAAGGTAATGAAGTTTGCCTTTTCATGAAAGGGACACCAGATGCACCTCAATGTGGATTTTCAATGGCAGTTATAAATATGTTAAAACTTTTAGAAGTGAATTTTAAAGGTGTTAATGTCTTAGAAGATGAAAAACTAAGACAAGGAATAAAAGAATTTAGTGATTGGCCAACAATTCCTCAGTTATATATTAAAAAGGAATTTGTAGGTGGATGCGATATCGTAAAAGAAATGTACGAAAATGGAGAGCTTAAAAAGATTCTTGAAGATAAAGGAATTAATTATAAAAAATAATTATCTAGAATAATATTCAATTACTAGATTTGGTTCCATTACAACTGGATAAGGAACTTCTTCAAATTTAGGAACTCTAACAAATTTTACTTTTTTATTTTTTTCGTCTAACTGTAAATATTCTGGAACTTCTCTTTCTTTATTAGCAAGAGCAATGTCAATTAAAGCTAATTGTTTTGATTTATCTCTAATCTCTATACTATCTTCTTCTCTAACTTGATAACTTGCAATGTTAACTTTTTTTCCGTTAACTCTAACATGACCATGATTAATTAATTGTCTTGAAGAAAAAATAGTATTAGAAAGTTTTGATCTATAAATTACAGCATCAAGTCTTCTTTCTAATAAACCAATTAAATTTTCTGCTGTATCTCCTTTTTTCATTATAGCTTTTTTGTAAACATTTCTGAATTGTCTTTCATTCATATTTCCATAATACGATTTTAATTTTTGTTTAGCATTCAATTGAATTCCATAATCAGATGGTTTAGATGATTTTGATTGACCATGCTGCCCTGGTGGATATGCCCTTGTATTGAATGGGCTCTTTGGCCTTCCCCATAGATTTACTCTTAGCCTTCTATCGACCTTGTGTTTAGAGTTTAATCTTTTTGTCATTTAATAGAACGCTTTATAAACACAAGATTGATTTTGTCAATCAGCCTTTTTTTTAGCTAAACTAGCAAATACACTTGATAAAATACGAGTTTCTTTTTCAGATAAATCCATTTTATAAAACATGCTTCTTAAATTTTCTAACATTTTAGGTTTTTTTTCTCTTGGTTTGAAAAAATTTATTTCTTCGAGATGTTTGATGCATAAATTTGTCATGGATTGGATATTCTTTTTTGATGCAGGTTTAATTTTTTTTGATTTAGAGTATTTTGATTTTTTTATATTTAATAATTGAAAAATAGTTTGAGCCACAATTATTAAACTGTGTGATAAATTTAATGATTTAAATTTAGTATTACTGGGTATTTGTAATATATAGTTTGAAAAGCTTATATCATTATTTGATAGACCAGAAGCTTCTGGTCCAAATAAAAAAGCAACTTTTTTACTAAAGTCTATTTTATTAAGTTCATTTAACTTGATATGTTTTATATTTTTATTTCTAAATCTTGAAGTTGTTGAAATTAAAATATCAATATTTTTCATTGCTGGCTCTAAATTCCCATAAACCTTACTTTTTTTAATAATTTCATTAGCTCCTACTGAAGTAGCAACAATTTTATCATTGGGGAAAGTCGGTTTTGGATTTATTACGATTAATTTAGAAAAATTAAAATTTTTCATTGCTCTAGCACAAGCGCCAATATTTTCTGATAATTGAGGCTTATGTAAAATAAAAGAAATATTATTAAACATTAAAGACTTGCAGGTGCTTTATCTTTAAAGAGCTTATAATCTAAACTATCAACAAGTGCTTTAAATGATGCATCAATAATGTTTGGAGAAACTCCAATTGTAAACCAGTTTTTACCTTTTGAATCTGTGCTCTCAATTGAAACTCTAGTTACAGCCTCCGTTCCGGTATTAAGAATTCTAACTTTATAGTCGACTAATTTTAAATCTTTTAAATACTGAGAATATTTTGCAAGTTTGTCTACGTTATTTCTTATTGCATTATCAAGTGCGTGTACAGGACCATTACCCTCTCCTTCACAAAGAATTAATTTCTTATCAACTTCTAACTGGGCTTTTGCAGAGGAAATAATTTCTGCTGAACTATTCTTTTTTACAGAAACATCGTATTCTTTAATTGAAATATATCTTGGAATTTCTCCCATTATTCTTCTTGCTAGTAGTTCAAAAGATGCATCTGCTCCATCGTAGCTATAACCTATAAATTCTCTATCTTTTACTTCTTCTAAAAGTTTTTTTATTTTTGGATCATCTTGTTTAAAATCTATTCCAATAGATTTTAGTCTAGAAACTATATTTGATTTTCCAGATTGGTCAGAAACAACAATGTTTCTTACATTCCCTACATCTTCAGGGTTTATGTGTTCATATGTTTTTGGATCTTTTTGTACAGCAGAAACATGCAAACCACCTTTATGCGAAAAGGCAGCGGCACCAACATAAGGTAAATGTTGATTGGGTTTCCTATTTAATATTTCATCAAGTAATCTTGAACACTGGGTTAATTTACCAATGTTTTCTTTTTTAATGTTTATTTCATAACTATTTGAATAAGTTTCTTTCAAGTGCAAAGTTGGAATTACAGACATTAAATTTGCATTTCCACATCTTTCTCCTAACCCATTAATCGTTCCTTGTATTTGTCTAGCGCCAGATAAAACTGCTGCAAGAGAATTTGCAACTGCATTTCCTGTATCATTATGGGCATGAATACCAATATTTTTTCCTGGAACTGATTTAGTGACTTCATTTACAATATCTGTAACTTCATTAGGCAGGGTTCCCCCATTTGTATCACAAAGCACAACCCATCTAGCTCCGTTATCATATGCTGATTTAATACATGAAAGTGCATACTCTTTATTATTTTTAAAGCCATCAAAAAAATGTTCTGCATCAAACATAAATTCTTTTTTTTCTTTCACAAAAAGTTTTGCACTTTCTGAAATATTTTCTAAATTTTCTGCATTTGATATTCCTAATGCAACATCAACATGGAAATCCCAAGATTTACCGACTAAACATACTGCTGGTGTATTGCTATTTAATATAGATGAAAGTCCTGGGTCATTTTCAGCACTTCTACCAGCTCTTTTTGTCATACCAAATGCTGTTAATATTGAATTATTAAATTTAATTTTTTTTTGAAAAAACTCTGTATCAGTTGGGTTAGCACCAGGCCAACCTCCTTCTATATAGTCAACTCCTAAATCATCCAAAGCTTTTGCTATTTTTAATTTATCGTCTATTGAAAAATCAACACCTTGAGTTTGTGCACCATCTCTCAACGTTGTGTCAAATATATGTATTTTTTCTTTGCTCATTTAAATTTCCAAAGGGTTTTATCATCTTTGTCTTCAATTAAAACTCCTTTGTCTAATAATTTATTTCTGATTTCATCAGCTGCTTTATAATCTTTATTTTTTCTAGCGTTATTTCTTTCTGCAATTTTTTGGTTTATTTCTTCTTCGGAAATTTTTGATTTACTTTGCTTAAATTGATCCCATGAGTTTTTACTTTCATTTAATAAACCAATAAAATTACAAGCTGAAACAAATATTTCTTTATCCTTAGTAGAACCTTTTTGAGATTTTTCAAATAATTTATGAAGATTAGCAATATAACCTGGTGTATTTAGATCGTCATACAATGGGGAAAGATATTCATCAGGAATTAAAACTTGTTTTTTAATATCTGTATAACTCTCATACCATTTATTAATTGTTTTTTCACACTCAGATAAAAGTTTATTATTCCAATCTAAAGGTTGTTTGTAATGTGCACTAATCAAAGCTAATCTTAATACTTGTCCACCTACTTTATTTTTAAAGTCACTAATTTTTAAAATGTTACCTTGTGATTTAGACATTTTTTCACTTGAGATTGTTATAAATCCATTATGAACCCAATAGTTAGCAAATGTCTCATTTCCATTAGCACATCTGGATTGTGCAATTTCATTTTCATGATGTGGAAAAATTAAATCCATTCCACCTCCATGAATGTCAAATTTATCTCCTAAAAATTTTTTTGACATTACTGAACATTCAAGGTGCCAACCGGGTCTGCCTTTGCCCCACGGTGAATCCCAAGCAGGTTCGTTTTCTGTCGATGGTTTCCATAAAACAAAATCAGCTGGATTTTTTTTGTTTTCTGAAATCTCAACTCTTGCACCAGCAATTAACTCATCTAAATTTTTATTTGATAATTTTCCATAATCTTTAAATTTTTTTACTTCAAAATAAACATGATTATTGATTTCATATGCAAATTTATTTTGAATAAGTTTATTAATCATTTCAATCATTAATGAAATATTTTCAGTTGCCTTTGGTTCGTTTGTGGGAGCTTCACAATTTAAATACTTGCAATCTTGATGAAAAATATTTGTAATATTTTTTGTTAGATCATCAATTGAAATATTTTTTTCGATTGATGAAGATATTATTTTATCATCAATATCTGTAATATTTCTTACATAACTAACTGAATTATTTCCATATTTGCATTTTAAAACTTTGAACAAGATATCAAATACAACCAAAGGTCTTGCATTTCCAATATGTGGATTATCATAAACTGTTGGTCCACAAACATACATTCCAATTTTTTTTGGATCAATTGGAATGAATTTTGCCTTTTTGTTACCAAGACTATTTGTTAAAAAAATATCTTTATTCATTATTCTAGAAATATACTTTAATTTGATGTTTGTGAATCTTTTAGATTACTTAGGAATCTTACAAACTGGAATTGGCTCCATTTTGTGAAGATTTAATTTTCTAATTTTAATGTATTTTTCGTAATTAGGGGAATTTGGGTTCTTCATAGCGTCTTCTACTTCGTCGTACTTTAAGCCTAATTGGCTTTCATCAGTTCTTCCATCATCCCATAAACCATCTGTTGGTTTTGCTTTGATAATTTCTTCAGATATTTTTAATTCTTTTCCAAGTTCCCAAACATCTGTTTTTGTACAATCTGCGATTGGAGAAATATCAACACCTCCATCTCCATATTTTGTGTAAAAGCCAACACCAAAGTCCTCTACCTTGTTTCCTGTGCCAACTACAATACCTTTATTTGCTGCAGCTACTTGATATAGAGTTGTCATTCTTAATCTAGCTCTTGAGTTAGCCATACCATGTTCGCTTTTAAAATCAGACAACGTACTTTCAAAATTTTTGAATACGTTATCAAGTTCTAAAGAATGTGACTCTACATTATTAAATTTTTCACTTAACCACTTCTTGTGCAAAAGACTTAGGTCGTTCTGTTCTTTGTTTTGTTTGATTGGCATTGTTAATACAATAGTTTTCAAACCTGTCATAGCACACAAAGTGCTTGTAACCGAAGAATCTATGCCTCCTGAAATACCAATAACTAAAGATTGTGCTTTAGAAGGCATTGAATTTACATAATTCAATATCCAATCTTTTATAAATACGACTTTTTTATTTACTTCCATTATTTAAATATACGTTAAAAGATTTGTTTTATAAATGCGTTAAGAAACCGCTCTAATTCCACTTCTTGCGTAAATAGAATTTTTTTTAATTTCATCAGAAATTAAAAATGACAGTTCTAATGCTTGGTTAGCATTTAATCTTGGGTCACAATGTGTACGATATCTGCTAGATAAATCTTTATCTGAGATTTTTTGTGTACCCCCGGTGCATTCAGTGACGTTTTGTCCAGTCATTTCTATATGCAGCCCTCCAGCATATGATCCTTCACTTTGATGCACTGTAAAAACGTTTTTCACTTCTTTTAAAACATTATTAAATGGTCTAGTTTTAAAACCTGTAGAGGATTTAACGGTGTTTCCATGCATTGGATCACAAGACCAAATAACATTCAAACCTTCTTTTTTAATGTTTCTAATTAATTTAGGTAAAAATTTTCCTACATTTTCACAACCAAATCTTGAAATTAAAGTTATTTTTCCTTTTTCATTTTTTGGATTTATTGCATTACAAATTTTAACTATCTCTTCTGGCTTTGATGTTGGACCACATTTAATTCCAATTGGATTTTCAATTCCTCTACAAAACTCAACATGTCCTCCATCCAACTGTCTTGTTCTATCTCCTATCCACACAAAGTGAGCCGATGTATCATGATACTCTCCTGTTGTTGAATCAATTCTTGTCATACTTTCTTCAAATGGAAGCAATAAAGCTTCATGTGATGTCCAAAAGTTAACTGTTTTTAGTCTTCTATTAAAATCTGAATTTATTCCACACGCATCCATAAATGCTAATGCGTCTGCAATTTTATCTTCTAATTCTCTAAATTTTTTAGCTTGTGGGCTTTTTTTAATATAACCTAAATTCCAAAGATGAACTTTTTTTAAATCAGCAAACCCACCATGGCAAAAAGCTCTAATTAAGTTCAATGTTGATGCTGCTTGTGAATATGCTTTAAATAATCTTTTCGGATCAGGTTTTCTAGCTTTTTCATTGAACTCTATTCCGTTAATATTGTCTCCAAGGTAACTTGGTAATTCTATATCGCCTTGTATTTCAGTTGGTGCACTTCTTGGTTTTGAAAATTGTCCAGCTACTCTACCAAGCTTAACAACTGGTAAGGATGCTGAATAAGTTAAAACTAAAGACATTTGCAACATAACTTTAAAATAATCTCTAATATTATCAGGATTAAATTCTGCAAAACTTTCAGCGCAATCGCCTCCTTGCAATAAGAAAGCTTTTCCATCAACAACTTCAGCAAGTTGCTGTTTTAAATGTCTTGTTTCTCCAGCAAATACTAATGGTGGAAAGTCTTTTAATTTTCCAAGAACCATATTAAGTTCTTTTTCATCCTCATAAGTAGGAATGTGCTTAACTGGATAATTTCTCCAACTATTTGTTTTCCATTTTTTCATAATACAACTCAGAGTATATATAGATCAGATATTATAAATGTAAATTTATTTTTTATTAAGTATTTATTACTCTACAGTAACTGATTTTGCTAAGTTTCTAGGTTTATCTATATCACAATTTTTTAATAATGCTACATGGTAAGCTAAGAATTGAAGTGGGATACATAATAAAAAAGGGTTAAGAGTTGAGTTCGTTTTTGGAATTTGAAATTTAAATCTTATATTTTCACTCATTGTTGTAGATGTGTCATCAGTTATCATTATAACTTTACCACCTCTGGCTATTACCTCTTGCATATTCGAAATGGTTTTTTCAAAATATCTATCTTTAGGTGCTAATACAATTACCGGCATACCATCTTCAATTAATGCGAGCGGTCCATGTTTCATTTCACCAGCAGCATAACCTTCAGCATGAATATAAGAAAGTTCTTTTAGTTTAAGAGCACCTTCCATTGCAATTGGATATGAATATCCTCTACCCAAATACATAGTTCCTTTCGCGTTAACAAAATCTCTAGCTACAACCTGTATATCTTTTTGTTTTGATAAAGTTTGTTTAATAAAATCTGGTAACTTTATTAAATCTAAAATTAGTTTTTTATAATTTTCTTGATCTATTTCACTTCTTTCTTTTGATATTTTTAATATTAGTAAATAAAGAACTAGCATTTGACCTAAAAAAGCTTTAGTAGATGCAACTCCAATTTCAGGTCCAGCATGAATTGGTAAAACAAAATCCGCAAGTCTTGCTATTGAGCTTTCTACAACATTAACTATTCCACAAGTCTTGACATTGTTTTTTTTACATTTTTCAAGTGCAGCATATGTATCAGCTGTTTCTCCTGACTGTGAAACAAAGATATAAAGGTCATCTTTATTTAGTTTTACATTTCTATATCTAAATTCTGACGCTATGTCTGCTTCAACATCAATAGAAGTATTTTCTTCAATCCAATATTTTGCCATTAAACATGAATGATATGCTGTTCCACAGGCTATTAACCTTATTTTATTAATCTTTTTGGGATCAATTGGAAGATTATAAATATTAATTTCATTACGAGATTTATCTAAATATTCATTGATACATTTTTTTGTAGTAAACGACTGCTCATCAATTTCCTTAGACATAAAGTCTTTATAATCTCCTTTTTCAGCAATATTGTCCTCATTAGATAATTCTAAAATTTCTTTATTAATTTTTTTTTTTTCTGAATTATAAAATTCAACTTTTTCTCTGTAAAGCAAACAAAAATCTCCATCATCTAGATAAGAAATCTTATTTGTCATTGATTTAAGAGCATAAGAATCTGAACCTATAAAATTTTCATTATGACCATATCCAACTGCTAGTGGACTTCCTCTTCTTGCTCCAACAACTAAATTTTTATAATCTTTGAAAATTACTCCAAGAGCAAAACTTCCTTCTAATTTTTCTAAAGTTTTATGAATACAGTTTATTAAATCTTCTGATTTTAAAAAATCAGTTAATATTACTGTTATAACTTCTGTATCTGTTTGAGATTTAAAAGAATAACCTTTTTTAATATATTCATCTCTTAATTTATCAGAATTTTCAATTATACCATTATGAACAACTGAAACTACTTCTGATGAATGTGGGTGAGCATTTATTTGGTTTGGAATTCCATGTGTTGCCCATCTTACATGGCCAATACCAAGATCTCCATCTGAAGGGTTTTGAAAAAGTATTTTTTCTAAATTATCTACTCTTCCAGAACATTTTTGTTCATTAATTCGATTATTGCTTATTGTTGAAATTCCAGCAGAGTCATAGCCACGATATTCTAGTTTTTTAAGTGCACCAATTATACTTGCTGATACTGATTTATTACTTACTATTCCAACTATTCCACACATTATTTATTTCTTTCTCTTATAATTTTTTACTTCACTTTGATTTGATCTCGTAAGTGCCAAAGAATTTTTTTTAACATTTTTTGTTATTACAGAACCCGCTCCTATTGTGCTTTTCTCATTCAATGTAATTGGTGCAACTAGAGATGAGTTTGAGCCAACAAAAACTTTATTTTTTATTATAGTTTTATTTTTATTTTTTCCATCATAATTACAAGTGATAGTGCCAGCTCCAATATTAACGGAATCTCCAATATTCGCATCACCAATGTAAGATAAATGATTTACTTTTGAATTTTTTCCTAAATTGCTTTTTTTTATCTCAACAAAATTTCCAACTCTTGATCCTGATTTTAAAACTGTTCCAGGTCTTAATCTTGCAAAAGGTCCAACTGTTACATTGTTTTCTATTTTAACATTTTCTAAATGAGAAAATGATTTTATTTTAGAGTTATTTTGTATTTTAACTTTTTCTCCTAGAACTACATAAGGCTCTATCGTTACATTTTTTCCGATTTTTGTATCTTTTGAAAAATAAACTGTTTCTGGTGCAAGCATCTTAACACCATTTTTTATAAATTTTTCCCTCAATCTTGATTGGGCTTTTTGTAAATTTGTTTGTTTCATTTGCAATTTTATTTATAGTTAAGTAAACATGATCTTTAATTCACAAATTATTTCTTATTAATACTTTTTAAATGACTCAAAAATTTACCATATTGTTTGATTTAGATGGGACTTTGGTTGATACAGCTCCGGATCTTATGAATGCTCACAATCATGTTATGAGAAAATTTGGATATGAAACTAAATCAACTGATGACATAAGAAAATTAGTAGGTCAAGGAGCAGGATCATTGATTGGTAGATCGGTATGGGGTCAGGCAAGAAAAGAATTAAAAAAGATAAATGACGATAAAATTAAAAAGGAAATGGTAACAGAATTTATAGATTTTTATGGAAAAAATATTGCAAATGAAAGTAAGTTAATCAATGGAGCTTATGATTTTTTAAAATGGTGCAAAGAAAATGAAATATCAATGGGAGTGTGTACAAATAAACAAGAGCATCTTGCAATTGATTTATTAAAACAAATTAAAGTGTATGATTTTTTTGAATATGTTGCAGGAAGCAATACTTTTGATTTTTGTAAGCCTGATCCTAGGCACTTAACTAATGTAATTGAAATTATGCAAGGTGATATAAAAAAAAGTATAATGATTGGTGATAGTGAAACAGATGGGAATGCAGCAAAAGCTGCTGGTATTCCATTTATACTATTAGAAGATGGATATACTGAAAAAAATGTAAATGAAATTTCGCATAATCATTTAATAAGAGATTTTCTTGGAATTGAAAAAATAGTTCAAAAATACTTGCATCATTAATATTGATTATTCTCATTCCTAGTTGTATTAAAAAACAATAAAAATTGGAGAGAAATTGAAAATTCATACTGTAAAAGTTTACCCATCAAAAATTAAATTAAATAAGAAAAATCAACTTGCTTGGAAATTAGCAGAAATATCTAGTGACAATGCAAAGCTAAATAAAAAGTCTGTTGAAATGGCAATAAATAGAATTATTGATAATGCTTCAGTTGCAATTGCTTCTTTAAATAGAAAGTCAGTAATTTCTTCGAGAGAAATGGCTTTAAAACATCCCAAGAAATATGGAGCCACATTGTTTGGTGTTAATTCAAAAAAAAAATTTGATTGCGAATGGGCAGCATGGGCGAATGGAACAGCAGTAAGAGAGTTAGATTTTCATGATACTTTTTTAGCTGCAGATTATAGTCATCCAGGAGACAATATCCCTCCTCTTTTAGCTGTTGCTCAACAAAAGAAAAAAAGTGGAATGGATTTGCTACGAGGAATAATTGCCGCTTATGAAGTTCAAGTAAACTTAGTTAAAGGAATTTGTTTACACAAACATAAAGTTGATCATATTGCACATCTTGGACCTAGTGTAGCCGCAGGTATTGGTGCAATGCTTAGATTAAATACAAATACAGTTTATCAAGCAATTCAACAGGCACTCCATACAACAATATCTACGAGACAGTCTAGAAAAGGTGAGATTTCAAGTTGGAAGGCATACGCACCTGCTCATGCAGGCAAACTTGCAATCGAAGCTGTGGATAGAGTAATGCGTGGTGAGGGAGCACCAAGTCCTATTTATGAAGGAGAAGATAGTGTAATTGCTCGAATACTTGATGGTAAAAAAGCATTATATAAAGTTCCTTTACCAAAAAAAAATGAGGAAAAAAAAGCTATATTAGAAACGTATACGAAAGAATATTCTGCCGAATATCAAGCTCAAGCTCTTATCGATATAGCTAAAAAACTTAACAAAAAAATTCAAAATCTTAGTCAAATAAAAAAAATTGATATTTATACAAGTCATCACACACATTATGTAATTGGAACTGGCGCAAACGATCCTCAAAAAATGGATCCAAAGTCAAGTAGAGAGACCTTAGATCATTCAATAATGTACATATTTGCTGTTGCCTTAGAAGATGCGAGCTGGCATCACGTTAACTCATATAAAAAGTCTAGAGCTAATAAAAAAAGCACTATAAAGATTTGGAGATCAATTAAAACACATGAAGATAAAAAGTGGACTAGAAAATATCATGATCCCAATCCTAAAAATAAATCATTTGGAGCAAAAGTAGTTGTTACACTAAATAATAATAAAAAAATTATTGAACAATTAGATAAGGCTGATGCACACCCTTATGGATTAAGACCTTTTGTAAGAAAAAATTATATAAATAAATTTTTAACACTAACAAAAGATATTCTTTCTAAAAAAGAAAGTAATCGTTTTTTAAAAACTGTACAAAATTTAACTAAATTAAAATCAGGACAATTAAATAAACTTAATATAGAAATAAAAAACTCTAATTTGAAAAAAAATTATAAAAAAGGAATTTTTTAGTGCATTTTATAAAAAAAAAGCCAGAAGAAAAAAGAGAAGAGTTTGATAAAAAATTAAAATCAAAAAAAATATTAAGAGTTCCTGGTGCTTATAACCCTTTAACAGCAAAAGTAATTGAAGAAATTGGTTATGATGCTGTTTATGTTTCTGGAGGAGTTATGTCCAATGATTTAGGATATCCTGACATTGGTTTAACTACTCTGCAAGATGTAAGTAATAGAGCTAATCAAATAGCTAGAGTTACAAACCTACCAACAATTGTTGATATTGATACTGGATTTAAATCTTGCAAAGAAACTATTGAAACTTTTGAAAAATTTGGAGTTACTGGAGTTCATATTGAAGACCAAGTAGCACAAAAAAGATGTGGTCATCTAGAAAATAAAGAATTGGTTACTAAAGAAGAAATGATAAAAAAAATCAAGGAATGTGTAAATTCAAAAAAAGATAGAAACTTTAAAGTAATAGCAAGATCAGATGCAAAAAGTGTTGAGGGCATTGATAAGATGATCGACAGGTGTAAGAGTTATATTGATGCTGGAGCAGAAATTATTTTTCCTGAAGCTTTACATGATGAAAAAGAATTTGAAAAAGTCAGAAAATCTTTAAATTGTTATCTGTTAGCCAATATGACTGAATTTGGTAAATCAAAATTATTAAATTATAAAGAGTTAGAAAATATAGGCTATAACATAGTAATTTATCCTGTAACTACACAACGATTAGCCATGAAAAACGTGGAAGATGGTCTGCGTGCTATTTTTGACGATGGACATCAAAATAATATTATTGATAAAATGCAAACTAGGAAAAGATTATATGATTTAGTTGAGTACGAAAAATACAACTCACTAGATGAAAAAATTTATAATTTTAGCACAGAGGGTCATGAATAATGAGTGATGAAATTAAAAAAGGTTTATTAGGTATTGTTGTTGATGAAACTACAGTTTCTCAAGTAATGCCTGACATAAATTCTCTTACATATAGAGGTTATGCGGTTCAGGATCTTTGTTCAAAATGTAATTTTGAAGAGGTTGCTTATCTTGTTTTAAATGGAGAACTTCCTAATAAAAAACAATTAAAAAATTTTATTAAAGAAGAAAGATCTGATCGAAAGCTTTCTAAAGAAATTTTAAGTGATATTAGAAAAATGCCAAAAAAAGCTCATCCTATGGACGTGGTAAGAACAGCTGTAAGCTTAATGGCTTTGGAAGATAAAGAGACAAAAGATAATTCTCCAAAAGCTAACATGAGAAAAGCTATAAGAATATTTTCAAAAACTCCAATTGCTTTAGCTGCATTTTTTAGAGCTAGAAAGGGTAAAAAAATGATAGCTCCAAAAAAGAATTTATCTTTCTCTGAAAATTTTTTTTATATGTGTTTCGGAAAAGTACCAAGTAAAGAAATTGTTAAGGCATTTGATGTTTCATTAATACTATACGCTGAACATAGTTTTAATGTTTCAACATTTACTGCAAGAACTATAACTAGTAGTTTATCTGATATTCATGGAGCAATAACTGGTGCTATTGCAAGTTTAAAAGGTCCTTTACATGGTGGTGCTAATGAAGAAGTGATGCATATGATGAATAAAATCAAAAAGCCTGAAAATGCTTTAAAATGGATCAATAAAGCACTTAAAAATAAAGATGTTGTGATGGGTTTTGGGCATAGAGTTTACAAAAGAGGAGATTCTAGAGTTCCAACTATGGAGAAATACTTTAAAAAAGTTGCATCAATAAAAAAGGATAAAAAATTTATCAAAATTTATGACATTATTAAAAATGTTATGATTGAAAGAAAAAATATTCATCCTAATGTTGATTATCCAACTGGACCAACTTATCATCTAATGGGGTTTGACACTGATTTCTTTACACCTATTTTTGTAATATCTAGGATTACTGGTTGGTCTGCACACATTATGGAACAACATGCGGCAAACAAATTAATAAGACCACTTTCTAAATATAGTGGAGCGAAGCATAGAAAAGTTATGCTTTTAAATCAAAGATAAAGATTAATATTAACTAAAAGCTTCTGTCCAATTCCCTTGTGTAGATGCTTTTGAATACTCTGTTGCTC
This sequence comes from uncultured Pelagibacteraceae bacterium, assembly GCA_902569415.1. Taxonomy (GTDB): domain Bacteria; phylum Pseudomonadota; class Alphaproteobacteria; order Pelagibacterales; family Pelagibacteraceae; genus Pelagibacter. Next base: position 33,468 of record CACFUH010000001.1, on the reverse strand, counting down.
TTCCTTCAAAGAAATTCATATGTTCGACTGCATTCAACATAGTATCAAGCCAAGTTAAAGGATTTTTATCTACTTTATAAATCGGTTCTAAACCTAATTGAGCAAGTCTTCTATTTCCAATAAATCTTATATAGTCTTTAACTTCCTGAGCCGTTAATCCTTCCATTGGTCCCATTTCAAAAGCCAAATCTATAAAAGCATCTTCATGATGAACTATAGTTCTACAAGCTTCATAAAGTTCTTTTTTAAGTTGAGGTGTCCAAATTTCTGGATTTTCTTTTATAAATTCTTTGAATAATCTTATCATAGAATTGCAGTGTAAAGTTTCATCTCTTACTGACCAAGTAACTATCTGCCCCATACCTTTCATTTTGTTAAATCTTGGAAAATTCAGCAAGATTGCAAAGCTTGCAAACAATTGTAGTCCTTCAGTGAAAGCACTGAAGACTGCCATTGTTTTTGCAATATCTTCTTTTGAATTTACATTAAATCCTTGCATATAATCATATTTGTCTTTCATTTCTTTATATTTCATAAATGCTGAATATTCAGATTCGGGCATTCCAATTGTATCAAGTAAATGAGAATAAGCGGCAATATGAACTGTCTCCATTGACGCAAACGCTGTCATCATCATTAAAACTTCAGTCGGTTTAAAAACAGTTGTGTAATGTCTAAGATAACAATTGTTAACTTCAACATCAGCCTGTGTAAAAAATCTAAAAATTTGAGTTAATAAATTTTTTTCTGATTGTGATAAGTTTTTTTGCCAATCTCTAACATCATCACCTAAAGGTACCTCTTCAGGTAGCCAATGAATTCTTTGTTGCGTTAACCAAGCATCATAACACCATGGATATCTAAATGGTTTGTACACTGGGTTCTCTACCAAAAGACCCATTTTTTTTGGAGTAATTATTTCTTTTTTAATATTCTTTATTACTGACATGATAAACATTCCTCATATTCTTGTTCTTCACCTTGTTGATTTTTAGATTTATAAACATTGGCTGTAACATCGGTTAATTTTGCATCATTAACATTTTCAGCTCTTTGGATTGATTTAGATCTACAATAGTAAAGGCTCTTAAGGCCTTTTTTCCATGCTTGAAAATGAATTTGGTGCAGCTCTTTTTTATGAATATCAGCAGGAACAAATATATTAATAGATTGTGCTTGAGATACATGAGGCGTTCTATCAGCACCTAACTCTACAATCCATTTTTGATCCAATTCAAAAGCTGTTTTAAACACGTCTTTTTCTTGCTGAGTTAAGAAATCTAAATGTGATACAGAACCTTGGTTAGTTGTAATACTAGACCATGTTTCATCGTCATTTTTGTTATGTTTTTCTAATATTTTTTGAAGATATCTATTTCTAACATTAAAAGAACCTGAAAGTGTTTTATGTGTAAAGCTATTCGCAGCAATTGGTTCAACACCTGGTGAAGTTCCACCACAGATAATCGAGATTGAAGCTGTAGGAGCTATTGCTGTTTTGTTTGAAAATCTTTCTTTTATTCCATAATCTGCAGCATCAGGACATGCTCCCCTTTCCTCTGCTAGCTCTTTAGAAGCTTTATCTACATTTTTTTGAATATGTTCAAAAATCTTTTTATTCCAAACTTTACTCATAACTGACTCGAGCGGTATCATCTTTTTTTGAAAGAATGAATGAAGCCCCATAACACCTAAACCTACACTTCTTTCTCTCATAGCTGAATAAGTAGCGTCACTAAATTCTTCAGGCGCTCTTTCAATAAAGTCTGTTAGCACATTATCTAAAAATCTCATTACATCACCTATAAAATTTTTATCATCTTTCCATTCATCGTATTTTTCTATATTTAATGAAGACAAACAACATACAGCTGTCCTATCTCTACCATCCCTATCAACTCCTGTGGGTAATGTAATTTCACTACATAAGTTAGATGTCTTAACTGTTAATCCAGCAAGCTTATGGTGTTGGGGAATAAGTCTATTTACTGTATCAATATAAATTATATAAGGTTCTCCAGTTTCTATTCTTGCTGTTAATAATCTTATCCATAAATTTCTTGCAGAAACAGTTGATTGAACTGCACCATCTTTAGGACTCTTTAATGCCCATTGCTCGTCCAGTTCGACTGCTCGCATAAATGAATCGGTTACAAGAACACCGTGATGAAGATTTAATGATTTTCTATTTGGGTCTCCTCCAGTTGGTCTTCTCATTTCAATAAACTCTTCTATCTCTGGATGATCGATTGGAAGATAACATGCGGCTGAACCTCTTCTAAGAGAGCCCTGGCTGATTGCCATCGTTAATGAGTCCATAACTTTAATGAAAGGAATTATTCCAGAAGTTTTTCCGACTCTTCCAATTTTTTCTCCAATGGATCTTAGGTTTCCCCAATAACTTCCTATACCTCCACCCTTTGCAGCTAACCAAACATTTTCACTCCAGAGATCTAAAATTCCATGGAGACTATCATTTGCTTCATTCAAAAAACATGAAATGGGCAAACCTCTTTTAGTTCCACCATTTGAAAGTACAGGTGTTGCTGGCATGAACCAAAGATTGCTTATATAATTGTATAGTCTTTGAGCGTGTAAATTATCATCAGCATAATGACTTGCGACTCTTGCAAATAGATCTTGGAAGGATTCGTTAAAACCCAAGTATCTGTCAGTTAAAGTTGCCTTTCCAAATGATGTAAGATTTTCATCTTTGGATCTATCAATTTTAATTGTTATACCTTTTGAGTTTTGAAATAGTTCTGTTTCATTGTTTAAAGAAAATAAATCTGGTCTTTTGTCTAAATAGTTTTCTTGAGTTGTTGGTGAGAATTCGGAGACAGCTTTCTTAATGGCCTGAGACAAAACTTTGTTCATTTAACTCCCTTATTTTAAATGTTTTTTATTAAAACAACTAGATGTTGTATGTAGATTTCTTTAATATACTATATAAATTAGAAATCAATAGAACATATATAGAACATAATAAATAAATATCAATAAAAAAATAAAAAAAATGTACATATATTAACATGGAAAATTCAGCAAAAATTGATCCTTATGGTTTTAGAGAATATGACGCGAGATGGTTGTATGGTAAAAACATCAACCTTCAAGGTATCGAGAATCTTGGAAAAGGTCTAGGTACTCAAATTATAAATCATACAAAAAAAAATAATCCAAGAATAGTCGTTGGTCACGACTATAGATCCTACAGTGAAGAAATTAAATTAGCATTAAAAAAAGGATTGGTATCAACAGGATGTTTTGTTGAAGATGTTGGTTTATCATTATCACCAATGGTTTATTTCGCACAATTTAATTTAAACTCAGATGCAGTAGCTATGGTAACGGCTAGTCATAACGAGAATGGTTGGACTGGTGTTAAAATGGGGATTAAAAAAGGTTTAACTCACGCCCCAGAAGAAATGAAAGAATTAAAAGATATAACATTAAACCAAAAGTTTACAAAAGGAAAAGGAAGTGAAAAACAAATAAGCAATTTTCAAGAAGTTTATAAAAATGATTTAATAAGCAAAAACAAAATAAATAAAAAAATTAAAGCTGTTGTTGCTTGTGGTAATGGAACTGCCGGTATATTTGCTCCAGATATTTTAAAAGGTATAGGTTGTGAAGTAATTGAGCTTGATTGTAAATTAGATTGGAATTTTCCAAAGTATAACCCAAATCCTGAGGATCTTGAAATGTTACATGCTATATCAAAAGTAGTAAAAGATAATAATGCTGATATTGGTTTTGGCTTTGATGGTGATGGAGATCGATGTGGTATTATTGATAATGATGGTAATGAAATATTTTCAGACAAAATCGGATTAATTATAGCAAGAAGCTTATCAGCTAAATATAAAGGCTCTAAATTTGTAGTTGATGTAAAATCAACTGGACTTTACTCAAATGATAAAATTCTTATAGAAAATGATTGCAAAACTATTTATTGGAAAACGGGACATTCTCATATCAAAAGAAAAGTAAATAACGAAAAAGCCTTAGCAGGATTTGAAAAAAGTGGACATTTCTTTTTTAATCAACCTCTGGGTTATGGCTATGATGATGGAATTAATTCAGCAATTCAAGTTTGTCATTTACTTGATAATCAAAATAAAAAAATGAGTGAAATAATAAAAGAATTACCTAAGACATATCAATCCCCTACCATGGCTCCTTTCTGTAAGGATGAAGAAAAATATCAAGTAGTTGATGAACTGGTAAATCAAATTAAGGAAATTAAAAATAATAAAACTAAGGTTGATGACCAGGAAATTACTGAAGTATTAACAGTAAATGGAGTTAGATTTTCTTTTAATGATGGTTCTTGGGGTTTAATTAGAGCTTCATCAAATAAACCCTCATTAGTGGTTGTTACTGAAAGTCCCACGTCTGATGATAGAAAGAAAAAGATCTTTGAATTCATTGATGGGCTACTCCAAAAAACTGGTAAAATTGGTGAGTATGATCAAAAAATATAAAACATAAATTCAACTAATACGAGTTCAAGAAAATTTGGAGAATCGCATATATATAAATCAAGGGGCGGTAGAGGGAGACTGAAACCGCCTCTTTTTTATTTATAAGCTTAAAAACCTATAAATAAATATAGTCCCAACAACAAACAAGAATATTCCAAAAAAGGCCTGAACTTTTGTTTTATCTACCTTGTGTATAGTGTTTGCGCCAACCCTTGCCATAAAAGTAGTAATGGGAATAAATATTAAAAAAGCAGGTATGTTAATAAACCCGATACTTAAAGGTAAATTTGCATCCAAAAAAGAACCTGAAATAATAAAGCCAATAGCACCAGTCATTGAAATAATTAATCCTATTGCAGCAGCACTACCAATAGCTTTTTTTATTGGATATCCAAAATACCTTAGAACAGGAACATTCATTACAGCGCCTCCAATTCCCATTGAAGCAGAAACAAATCCAGATCCAAAACCAGTTATTACTCTCGAAAAAAGATTAAATTCTTTTTTAGAATTAATAGTTTTATTTGAACTTAACAATAAATAAGTTCCTAAAAAGTAAACTACTAATGAAAAAAATAAAACTAATACTTTAGTCTGCATTAATGCAGCAAAAACTGTTCCAGCTAGAACACCAATTATTACAAAAATTATATAAGTTTTAATTATATTGAGATCTACATAATTGTTTTTTTTGTGAGTTAAGACAGAAGATAAGGCTGTTGGAACAATTATAGAAAAAGAAGTCCCTACAGCTAAATGCATAATATAGGATTGATCAATATTTAATGTTTCAAATATAAAAAATAAAAAAGGAACAGTTATTAATCCTCCTCCTATACCAAACAAGCCAGCAAAAAATCCTACAGGAAAAGCTGTTAAGACCATTAAAATAATAAAAAAAAAGTACTCGTTTGATAGAATAGAACTAATCAACTTGACCTACTGAATGTGCTTGAGGAGCTAATTTAACCTTATCCATTATATGATCTATTTTTTTAACATCAGCATCTCTTACGCATAAATTTTCACTTAAATATCTTTTCCAGAAGTTAGATCCTGTTTGACCATGAAACAAACCTAAGGTATGTCTCATAATTTGATTTAGTCTCGTTCCTTTTTTTGTCTCTTCTTTTACATAAGGAATAAGATTTTCAATAACTTCTTGTCTAGAAGGTGTATTATTGTTTTTAAAAATTTCTTTTTCTATTTCGGATAAAAAATAAGGAGAATGATAAACCGATCTACCAATCATTACACCATCCACTCTACTTAGGTGTTTTTTAATCTGATCGGTAGAAGTAATACCTCCATTTAAGATTATTTCTTCATTTTTAAAATCTTTTTTTAAATTATAAACAATGTCATATTTTAAGGGAGGAATGTTAAGATTTTGTTTAGGTGTAAATTTTCCTAACATGGCTTTTCTAGCATGTATAATAAATGTTTTAACTCCTGTATTTTTTAATTTATCTATAAATTTATATAAATTTTCATAATCTTCTTTATCATCATAACCAATTCTTGTTTTAATTGTTACAGGAAGCTTTGTTGAAGATTGCATTTTACTTAAACAATCGGCCACAAGATCTGGTTCTTTCATTAAGCAAGCACCAAATTTATTTTTTTGAACTTTTTTACTTGGACAACCAAGATTTAAATTAATTTCATCATAACCAAAATCTTCACCAAGTTTTGCAGCATTGCCTAAAAGTTTTGGCGATGAACCTCCTACTTGAAGTGCTAAAGGTTTTTCATTAATGTTAAATGATAACAGTTTTTTTTTGTCACCTCTATCAATTGCTTCTGAAACAATCATCTCAGTATACAAAAGAACATTTTTACTAATTAAACGTAAAAAATATCTCTCATGACGATCTGTACAATCCATCATTGGTGCGACTGATACTTTTCTATTCATAATATAAGATTGTTATATTATATAATTAACTATTTGAAGTCTCAGAATCTTTTTGTTCTTCGCTAGCTATTTCTTCATCTTTTAGATTATCTAACGAGATATCTTCTTCTTGTTCTTCTATAGATTCTGCTGGTGCATCACTTTCAATTGATTGTTCTTCTGGCGAGTTTTGTAATTCTGCAAGATCTTCTTTTGATACTTGAATTTTTTCTGGAATTTTTCTCGCTCTTTTTGATGGTAAAATTGGAACTCCACTTTTAGAAATTTCTCCTTTGTACAGATTTTCAAAATCATCTCCCACTACTTCATCATCTTCAGATGTGTCATCAACTTGCTCTACATGTTTTCTTAGTTTGTAAACTGCGCTTTCAATTAAATCTTTAACTTTAATTTTTTCTTTAGCGATTTCTCTTAAAGATATAACTGTATTTTTATCGTTATCTCTTTCAATTGATGGTTCTAATCCAGAATTAAGTTGTGTTGCTCTTTCTTTTGCAACTAAAACTAATTCATAAGGACTATCAACTTTATCTATACAATCTTCTACTGTAACCCTTGCCATGCGAGCTATTTATACTTGGTAAACCTTAAAATCAAGCAATTTCTATATTTTTATTGGATTTAAGTTTTTTCTAATAAAGAACAAAGATATTATCGAGATTGATATATAAGTTGCTGAAAATAAAGATATTTGTTCTATAGAAAATCCTCTATCTATTAGAATACCAAAAACGGCTGTTCCAAAGGCTGTAGCAAATACCATTAATGCTGTTGTAAGAGCTTTGATTGAGCCAATATATTTTACTCCATATATTTCAGCCCAAGTTGAGGATCCAAGGACATTACAAAGTCCATTTGTAATACCAATTAATCCAAAGAATATAAATGATGAAAAAGGATTATCAAATAAAAATAAAACCAATGCAGCAAAAAATAATGGTATATTCATGTAGATTAAAATTTTTCTACTAGTAAATTTATCAATTAAAAATCCTGAAAAAATTAATGCTATAACTGAAAGTATAGAATAGGACATAAATGATTGAGCAATTATATAGGGTCCCCAATTTTTTGAAGAAAGTATAAAAGATTGATAAACAAAAGTACCGGTGGCAATTGAGGGCATTGCTAACATATTTGCGCATATAATATAAAACCTATAATCTTTGATAACTTCAATTCTTTTCCATTGTTTAAAATCATTTTCATTAAAATTATTATCTTTCCCTTTCTCTCTTGAATCAAAATTAAGATTTTTTACTAAAAAATAAGAAGATAAAGGTAAAAAAATTATTACCACCAGCGAAATCCCAATCCAAATATTTTGCCATCCAGTGATTGTCAAAAGATAAATCATCAAAACTGGCAAAACAAACTCTGCTGCTGATAAACCAAACCACCCGGTGCTTAAAGCTTTACCTCTAGATTTTGTAAAATATCTAGAAATCGTAGTAGTAGCTGTATGAGACATCATACCTTGTCCTGAAAATCTCATTAGTAATATTGCAATAAATAATAATGGTATTGAAGAAATTTTAGAAAAAAAGAAACTAGAAAATGCTAACATTAAAATAACGAAAAAAGCAAATTTAGAAATATTTATGTCGTCAATTTTTTTTCCAACCCAAATTAATATAAAACTACTTAATAGAGTAGCGGAAGCATAAACTGAGCCAAATTGTCCATGCGTAATGGATAATTCATTTCTTATACTGGGATTAAATATTCCTAAAAAAAAACTCTGTCCAAAGCTTGAAAAAAATGTAAATATAAAACCAAATATAACTACTTTTAAACTTAAATTTTTAAACATATTTTTTTTATGACTTGTAAAGTTGCTTTCATCGGTCTTGGTGTAATGGGTTATCCAATGGCTGGTTATATATCAAAAGGTGGACACAAAGTAACTGTTTTTAATAGAACAAAATCTAAAGCCGAAAAATGGGTAAGTGAATATAAAGGTAATATTGCAGAAACACCTGCTGAAGCTGCTAAAGATGCAGAATATGTTTTTACCTGTGTTGGAAATGATAATGATTTAAGAGAAGTAACATTTGGTGAACAAGGAGCTTTTAAAACAATTCAAAAAGGATCTGTTTATATTGATAACACAACTGCTTCTGCAACAATAGCAAGAGAAATTTATGACCATGCTAAAAAAAATGGTTTTGGTTCCTTAGATGCTCCAGTTTCAGGTGGCCAGGCTGGTGCCGAAAATGGCGCATTAACAGTTATGATTGGTGGTGATCAAACAGACTTTGATAAAGCAAAAGATAAAATTGATTGCTACAGTAAAAAAATGAAATTACTTGGTAAAGCTGGGAGCGGTCAACTAGCAAAAATGGTTAATCAAATTTGTATTGCTGGCTTAGTTCAAGGATTGTCTGAAGGAATTAACTTTGGAATGAAAGCTGGGTTAAATATGGAAGATGTAATTGAAGTTATTTCAAAAGGAGCTGCTCAATCTTGGCAAATGGATAATAGATATAAAACAATGATTGATGATAAATTTGATTTTGGTTTTGCAGTTGATTGGATGAGAAAAGATTTAAAAATTGCAATGGATGAAGCAAAAAATAATGGATCTTTACTACCAATAACTGAGATAATTGACAAATATTATGGTGAAGTTCAAGAACTTGGTGGTAAACGTTGGGATACATCTAGTTTAATCAAAAGATTTAGAAAGTAATAAAGTATGCAGCCAGCATACTACGAAAATTTCAAAGAAATAAAAAAGAAAATCTGGTCAATGCTAGATGATGCAGTGATCAATAGAAGTTCTCAGTTCAGAATTCCAGTTTTTATTTGTGGAGATCAAAAAGATTTTGATGGAAGGATTGTGGTCCTTAGAAAATCTGATCAATCAAATAATCTAGTTCAATTTCACAGTGATATTAGATCTGATAAAATTCTTAAATTAAAAAATAATAAAAATGCCTCTATGCTTTTCTATGATAAAGAAGAAAAGATCCAAGTCAGATTGAAAGTTGAATGTACAATTAATTATAGTAATGAAATAACTAAAGAGTCTTGGTCAAAAACGGGGCATATCAGTAGAAAATGTTACTTAGTTGAAAATGGCCCTGGAACAGAATCTCCTAACCCAACATCTGGTTTAAAACCTGAGTTAGACAATTTTGAATTTACTATGGAGCAAAGCGAAGAAGGTTATAAAAATTTTACTGTAATTCAATGTAAAATAAAAACTATTGAATGGCTTTATTTAGCTGCCAAAGGTCATCGTAGAGCTAGATTTGAAGTTGATAATAATAAAGAATATTGGCTAGTTCCTTAGATAATGTTTGTAAAATTTATTTTTTATTTATCTTTAATAATTTTAGGAATGTTTGCTATGAGATTTGGCATAATCCAAATAAGACAATACAAACAGGGCAAAACCAAACTTAAAAAGAAGTCACTGGAACAGATTGCTTTTGTAATTTTTTTTATAATAATTTTAGGGCTAATTATTTATTCAATTGACGGCTTGCTTTTTAATTAAACTCAACTAAAAAATTGATTTGGAATATTTTTTCCAGTTATCTTGATAATGTTTGGTATTTTCTGCTATATCCTTTTTTTCTTCTTCAGTTACCTCTCTAATAACTTTACCAGGAGAGCCAATTACAAGTGAATTGTCCGGTATTACTTTATTTTCAGTAATAAGAGCTTTAGCTCCTATAATGCAATTTTTTCCAATTTTTGCATTATTAAGAATCACAGCGCCAATTCCAATTAAACTGTTATCTCCTATCGTACATCCATGAAGCATAACAAGGTGGCCAACTGTTACATTCTTTCCAACTTTTAAAGGACAGCCTGGATCGGTATGCAAAACACTTCCATCTTGTATATTAGAACCCTCACCTATGTGAATATTTTCTATATCTCCTCTAAGAGTTGCATTAAACCAAATGCTAGAGTTTTTATCCAATGTTACATCTCCAATAATAACAGCATTAGGTGCGACCCAATTTTCGCCAGAATTTTTTGGTTTTTTATTTTCCAAATCGTAAAACATATCTTATATAATACTTAACATGTCGCTTACAAAAACTCCAATATGTGATTTTGGAAAAAAAGCTGGAACTTTCCAATTAAAATCTACTGATAATAAAATTATATCACTAAATGATATCAAGGGAGATAAGGGAACTTTGATAATGTTTATTTGCAATCATTGTCCTTATGTAAAGGCAGTTATTGAGGACATTGTTGAGGATACAAATAAATTAGCTGATTTTGGGATAAAGTCAGTAGCTATTTGCTCTAACGATGTAAAAAATTATCCCGAAGATTCATTTGAAAATATGATTGAATTTTCAAAAGATAATAAATTTAATTTCCCATATTTAATTGATGAAACTCAGGAAGTTGCAAAAAATTATGATGCCGTATGTACTCCTGACTTTTTCGGTTACAACGGAAATTTAGAATTACAATACAGGGGGAGAATTAGAGAATTAAAAGAATTGAAACCTGTAAGAGATGGTGAAAGTGATTTGTATAAAGCTATGAAGCAAATTTCCGAATCTGGAAAAGGACCAGAAAGCCAAATTCCAAGTATGGGTTGTAATATTAAGTGGTTAAATAATTAATGTATATAGTAGTTACCAGATCTTTTCCTCCAGAAGTTGGTGGAATGCAAAACTTAATGTGGGGACTAACCTGTTCTTTAGCAAAATATAATTTAGTAAAAGTATTTGCAGATTTTCATGAGCAATATAAAGATCATGATCAAAAAGTATCTTTTTCTATTGATAGAGTTGGAGGAATAAAGCTTTTAAGAAAACATCGAAAATCATATCTAGTAAATGAATTTATTAAGAAAAATAAAAATATTAATTGTGTTATTGCAGATCATTGGAAAAGTTTAGAATTGATTAAAACAACAAATAAAAAAATTTGTTTAATTCACTCAAAAGAAATTAATCATAAAAAAGGATCTTTTGCTAATAGAAGAATTTTAAAAGCTTTTAAAAATATTGATCAAGTTGTTGCTAATTCAGAATATACAAAAAATCTTGCAGTAGAGATTGGTATAGATGAAAATAAAATTATTGTTATTAATCCGGGTGTATTTCCTCCTAAAAAAATAGATAAATCATCAATTAAAGAGGCTGAAAATTTATTAAAAAGTAAAAACCCAAGATTAATTACAGTTTCAAGATTTGATAAAAGAAAAAATCATGAAAAAGTAATAATGGCATTAAGAAATCTTAAACAAATTTACCCAAATATTATTTATACTTGTATTGGTTATGGAGAAGAAGAAGAAAACATAAAAAAACTTACAAATGAACTAGAATTAAATGAAAATGTAATTTTTTTAAAAAATATTACTCAAGAATTAAAAAATGCGCTAGTTTCAAAGTCAAACCTTTTTGTAATGCCGTCAATTATACACAAAACTTCAGTTGAAGGATTTGGTATTGCATATGTAGAAGCTGCTCAATATGGAATACCTTCTATTGGGGGAAAAGATGGAGGGGCATCAGATGCAATAAAAAATAATGAAACAGGAATTATTTGTGATGGTAATAATTTAGAAGAAATTTATTCTAGTATAGATTTAATTTTAAAAAATAATTCATATTTAGAAATGGGTAAAAAAGCTAAAGATTACTCAACTAAATTTGAATGGGATAATATAACCAAAGAATATTTAAAAATTTTGTGATAAGATAAATTTATGATCGAAAAATTTAATGGAATAATCTACTTAATAATTTTCTTAGTTCATTTTATTGGATTAGGTGTTTACGCTTTCCAGTTAATAATAGGAACAAAAAAATTTCGTGAAAAATTTCAAATAGATGAAACAGCATCTACTATGATGAGAATGTGTGGAGCTCTTTTTCTCGGCGCAGTCTTAATGGCAATTTACATTATGTTTGTTAGACCAGGAGGAGTTGAGGGAACATGGGGATTTTTTAACTTAGTTTTTGTACAAAACTTATGCATCTTTTTAGTGAATACTTATTCTATAAAGATTGATAAAACTGGAATAAAAAATGACTCAAACGAAGGTGTAATTGCACCATTAGTTTTTACAATTTTAAGTGCAATTCTTTGTTACGGATTAGCAGATAAAATTTATATTTAATTTAAATTAATTTTTTCCAAAACTTTATCTGTAGATAGTTTTACTAAATCATTAACTTGAATTGCTTTAAAGTTCTCTCTTTCAATGCTTACTTTGTAAGCTGTTGTATGAGATCCAAATAAAGTTAAACCTTTAGCTCCTAAGTGTGCTGCCATGTGTGCGGGACCTGTGTCATTTGCAATAACAAATTTGCTGTCTTTAATTAATGAAGAAAGTTGAGAAATATCTAAAGCTTTTCCATTATCGAGAACACATAATGCATTGATATCTTTTGATTCATTAATTTCATCTGGGCCAGGCGCTACTACAATTTTGTACTGATCATTATATTTATTTTTTATTTTTTCAATTAACTCATTGTAATAAGGCCACTTTTTTTGAGCAAGATGAGGTGAACAAAATGGAAATAAAACAATGTATTTTTCCAATTTATATTCTGATTTTATTTTAGAAATGTCTGTGCAGCTCCAAGAAAAATCGGGGAGCATTGTATGCTTTGTATTTATTTTTGATGTCTGTAGTTGATGATCAAATCTCTCAAGAACAGATTTTTTATCAAATTCTTCTTTTGTTTTATTTTTTGGTAGTGTTGTTTCAGATGAGGACCAGTTATTAAAATTTGAATTAGGAAATAAAATTTTTTTATAAAAGCTTGTTCTTGATGAATTTTGTAAATCATAAACCTTGGAAATTTTTAATTTTTTTATTTTTCTCATCAAAAAATAAAGGTAAATTAAATTATATCTAGCTAATCTCTTGTCTAATATCACATCTGTTAAATATGGATTTTTTTTAAATAAATCAAAATATGGCTTTGTAGTTAATAAGTATATTTGATCATTATTATGGCTCTCAGATATATCTTGAATAGCACCACAAGCTTGAGCTATATCTCCTAAAGAACCGTGTTTTATAATTAAAATATTAGACATATTTTTAACAACTTAACACACTATAAAATTTTATGAATAAAATTCTAGTTGAAGTATCTGTTGGAGAACTTTTTGATAAAATATCTATTTTAGAAATTAAAAAAGACAGAATTAAAGACTCCGAAAAGCTTAATTTTATAAATGACGAATATAAAGTTCTAAAAAGTGAACTAGAAAAAAATGTAAAAATGGATGTAAAACTAGAAAAATTTTTTATTGCATTAAAAAATATAAATTCAAAATTGTGGATTATTGAAGATGATAAAAGAAAGTGTGAAAAAGATTCAAATTTTGGAGAAGATTTTATTAGATTGTCTAGAGATATTCATTTTCTTAACGATACCCGAGCTAAAATCAAATTAGATATAAACAACCACACTGGATCAAAAATAAAAGAAATTAAAGAATATACTAACTATTGATATCTGTATTTTTTTTCTAAATATTTTATTAAGTTGTGAACCAAAAAAGTAATAAATAAATAGATACTTCCAGCAACTATAAATACTTCAATTGGTCTAAAAGTTGTAGAAATTATAAATTTTGCAACACCTGTTATATCTAAAAGAGTTACAGTGCTTGCAAGAGAAGTTCCTTTTAACATTAAGATTATTTCATTACCGTATGCAGGTAAAGACTGTTTAATTGCTATTGGAATTTGAATTTTGCTAAAAATAAACATTTTATTTAATCCTAAACTTCTACCAGCTTCAACTATACCTGGTTTTATTGTTTCAAATGCTGATCTTAATATCTCTGAAGTATACGCTCCAGTATTTAATGAAAATGCAATAATTGCACACCAGTAAGGTTCTTTTAAAATAACCCATAAAAAAGTTGTTCTTAAGTATTCTATTTGTCCAAGACCAAAATAAATTATAAATATCTGAACTAAAAGTGGTGTTCCTCTGAAAACATATGAATACCCATAAGCAAATCCTCTGACTAATTTATTTTTATTTAATCTTAGAATTGCAAAAAATAATCCTAAAATTAATCCAAAAAATAATGATGCAGATAAAAGTTTTAAAGTTATCACTGTTGCACCTAATAATTTTGGAAAACTTGTTATTATTAATTCTAAATCCATCAATATCCTCTGCTATAGTTTTTTTCTAATCTGTTAATAAATTTCATACTTAAATAGGTGAGCATTAAATACAAAAGTGCAGCGAAAGAATAAAAGAAAAGTGGATCTCTTGTTGATCCTGCTGCAATGTAAGATTGTCTCATAATCTCAACTAATCCAGTAACAGAAATTAAAGATGTATCTTTTAAAGTTATTTGCCAAACATTACTTAGATTTGGTATCGCAAGTCTTAACATTTGAGGCATAATTACTTTGAAAAAATATATATACTTTTTTAAACCTAAAACATGACAGGCCTCGAACTGACCTTTGTCTATTGATTGAATTGCTCCTCTAAAAACTTCTGTAGAATAAGCGCCTGAAATAATTCCAATTGAAATAGCACCAGTTAAAAAAGCGTTTATTTCAATATAATCATAATAACCAAAAATCTGAGCAACATACATTATGGCTCCACTTCCCCCAAAAAAGAAAAGATAAATAACCAAAAGCTCAGGTACTCCTCTCACAACTGTAGTGTAAAAATTAGCAATTAAATTTAAAATTTTATATTTTGATAATTTTAAAGGAGTAAATAATAATGCAAATAAAAAACCAATTAACATTGCTGTAATTGCAACAGCAATTGTCATGAGCGTGGCTACAAATAGCTCATCACCCCAACCGTTATCTCCAAATGATATTAATTCCATGGTAAAAGGCGGTTAAAATAACCGCCTTTTAAATTTTAAATTTACATTGATGCGTCGAAACCAAACCACTTAGTTGCAAGTTCACTAATTTTTCCAGCTTTTCTTGCTTGATCAATAGCTTTATTGAAATCTTTAAGTAGTTGAGCATCTCTTTGTCCAAGAGCAGAGTCTGAACCAAATTGTGCTTCTTGTCTTAAACCAACACCTACTCCGTTTCCAAAGTGTCCACCAGAGAAAGTTGGTCCAACTAACACAACATCTTTTCCAGATTTTTCAGCATAATCAGTAAATGCTACAGCTGCAGCTAACGCTGCATCGCATCTACCAGCAGATAAATCTAGGTTAACCTCATCTTGAGTTTTGTAAGTTCTAACATCAACTGATCCTACATCTCCTGACTCTAAAAAGTTTTGGTGAATAGTTCCAGTTTGTGTACAAACAGTTTTACCAGCTAAAGCTCCTGTAATAGTTTTAAGAGCAGCTTTAACATCTTTGCCGCCTAAAGATAAATTTATACCTTCAGGAGTATCCATACCTTCTAGGTCAGAACCTTTCATTACTGCAAGTGATGCAACTTCGTCAGCATAACCTTGAGAAAAAGTTATAACTTTTTTTCTTTCATCAGTGATAGACATACCTGCCATTATAGCATCGTATTTTCTCATTCTTAATGCAGGGATCATTCCATCCCAATCCTGTTCAACGATTTTGCAATCTCTTTCCATGTAGATACATAGCCAGTTTGCAAGTTCAACTTCAAATCCAATTAGTTTTCCATCTTCAGATTTAGAGTTCCACGGAGGGTAAGCGCCCTCTGTTGCAATTCTAATAGTATCTGCAGATAGGGTTGAACTAAAAAGAAATAAAGAAGCAAAAACACTTAATATGATTTTTTTCAATTTCATTATTTTCCCCCGTAATTAATATTAATTAAAACTTATTATTCCACAAAATTTCAGATTTAAAAAGATAAAATTAATGATTAATTGATGAGTAAAAGTTCCAAGAACTATCGAAGCTTGGGATATATACTCTATCTAAGGTAGCATTACCAAAATTTTTGTTAAAAACATCTAACCAATTATCTACTTGTTTTGGTTTTTTGTCTTGACTTCCAACTTGTGCTGTTATCACTCCATCAGGTTTAAGAATTCTAACTAATGAATTCATATTTTTAGCTGCTAAATCAATACAGAATTGATCGTCGTTTAAATCAATAAATATTTTATCATAACTATCGTCTTCAACTTTTTTGATACTTTCAAAGGCATCTCCCCAAACACATTTTACAGAATTTTTCTCAGTAGCATTTTTACCTATAGATCCAATATGTTTTTTACAAACTTCAACAACTTCAGGATCTAATTCGTACCAATCAATAAACCCAAATCCTTTTGCTATACACTCTCTTGCAACACCTCCGTCCCCTCCACCAATAATAGCAGCCCTATCTTTGCTTTTATTGAGTTTCATTGCAGAATTTACGAATGTTCCACTATACAAATGTTCATCACTCTCGGCCACTTGTAAATCCCCATCTATAAATAACGATTTACCATATTCCACTAAATCTAGTATCTCTATATGCTGACCAACTTTAGATTTGAAATCCTCTATAACTTCTTTTACAAGATAATTTTTTTGCAGTCCTTTTGTGCTTGTGTTGTCATAATAAAAAGAAATTGTATCTCTATTTAACTCTTTTTTAATTATTCTTTTATGTTCAATCTCTTTTTTTAAAACATCTAAAGCAATTGATGGGGCAACTGTTCCACAAGTATAAAAATCAAAACTAATTATTCCTTTTTCTGGATATGTGTGAAAACTAATATGACTTTCTGCTAACAAAGCCACTAAAGTAAAACCTTGGGGTTCAAATTTATATTTTGCAATATTTAAAACTGTTACTTTGGCTTTTTCTGCAATTTTATGAACTAGGCTTTCGAAGAAAGATGCATCGTATTCTTTCTTAGTGCCAATTATATCTAGAGTAATATGCTCCCCTACTTTAATCATATCTCCCTCTATAAATTATAAAAAGTTAACCCTTTTTATAATGAATTATTTTGTCCAAGATTTTACTCATCTCAGTAGATGAAAGAATCTTAGGTTGTCCTAATTTTAATGCAATTATGTATTGATGACAAATATTTTCTATCTCTTGTGCTAATTCAAAAGCTTGCTTTAAAGTTCCACCGATAGTTATTTGTCCATGATTTGACATTAGACAACCTTTTCTCTTTTCTAAAGCTTTTATAATATTAATTGATAAATCTGGTGTACCAAAGGTTGCATATTCGGCACATTTTATATCGTCTCCTCCAGCTAAAGCGACCATATAGTGAAATGCTGGAATTGATTTACCATGAGTTGAAACTGCAGTTGCATGAGGAGAATGAGCATGAACAATTGCTTTTGCTTCTCTTTTTTTTATATAAACATCTTGATGAAAACGCCATTCAGAAGATGGATTCAATCCAGAATTAAACATTTTAAGATTGTCATATTTTTCATCTAGAGCAAGAAAAACAATATCTTCTGGTTTAAGAGTTTCATATTTGATGCCCGAAGGTGTAAGAAGAAACCCTTCAACATCATTTTCTATTACTCTTATTGAAAGATTTCCTGATCTAAGAGGAGATAAATTTGTAGTATTCAACATAAGAGCAAATTTAATTATGTCTTCTCTTTCTTTAATATTTTTCATTTAAATAAATCCTTTAATCCTTTTTCTGATGCTTCACATACACCTTTTTCAGTAATTAATCCTGTAACATATTTTGCAGGTGTTACATCAAAAGCTAAGTTCAATGACTTACTTTTTTTTGGATATATTTGTATTTTTTTAATATTTCCATTTTCATCTAAACCTTCAACATGAGAAAGTTCTTCTGAATTTCTTTCTTCAATTGGAATATCTTTATAATCTTTAATATTCCAATCTATTGTTGAGCTTGGTAACGCAACATAAAAAGGAATTTTATTATCATGAGCTGCTAATGCCTTTAGGTAAGTTCCAATTTTATTACAAACATCGCCATTAGCCAATGTTCTATCTGTTCCAACAATGCACATATCAACCTCACCTCTTTGCATTAAAATACCCCCAGTATTATCTGCAATAATAGTATTGGGTACATTCTCCTCATTTAATTCATAAGAAGTTAAATTAGCTCCTTGATTTCTGGGCCTTGTCTCATCAGTCCAAACATGAACTGGTATTCCTTTTTTGTGTGCATGATAAATCGGAGAAGTTGCAGTTCCCCAATTAATCGTTGCAAGCCATCCAGCGTTGCAATGGGTTAATATATTTACTGTATCTTTTTTTTTATTATAAATTTCTTCAATTATTTTAAGACCATTTAATCCAATATTTTCGCAAAATTTAATATCTTCTTCACATATTTCTTTTGCTTCATTTAATGCTATTTCTAAAATTTTATCACTATTTACACCTGATAATTTGTTCATCATTCTATCAACCGCCCATTTCAAATTTATTGCGGTTGGTCTTGAATTAATCAGATCTTCTGCTGATTTTTTTAAAAATGATTGATCATTATTTTCTATGATTGAAAGAACTAGACCATATGCAGCTGTTGCACCAATTAAAGGAGCTCCTCTAACTTCCATAATTTTTATAGCGTTAATTGCATCTTTCAAAGTTTTAAGATCTTTAATTATAAATTGGTGTGGAAGCTTTGTTTGGTCAATAATTTTTACAACATTATTTTCAAACCAGATAGTACGATATTCTTTACCTTCTATTTTCATTTAATTAATTTTTGATGCAATAAAATCTAAAATCTTTGGATTAAATTCCTTAAAACAAGTAGCTCTATCTATGTCATGATAATTTTTAATTGATTCTCCCCATACTTTACAACTTTTTCCGTTTATTTTATTATCTTCCGAAACTACTATTCTTTCAACTCCCGCGGCTTTCTCTACCCAGTCGGAAAGCAATCCACCAAAAGGATCTTTTGGATGTGTAAAAACTAAAACTGGTAAATTTTTACTCTTAATAATTTCATTAATTTGCATTTGCCTCATATCTGCTGGTCCTGGACCATCTTTTTTTCTAAATTTTTTTAATGCTTCTTCAACACCAACTTTTTTTACTTTATATGTTTTACTTAATTTACCATAACACTCAGGAACAAAAGATATACCCCCGGCTAAAGTATTTTGATGCCTTGCTAATAACATCATTGTCATCCATCCACCACAAGATCTTCCTGTTATAAATATTTGATTTTTTTTGAAGCCTTCGTTCACAAAATTATCAATTAGTTTTAAATTTGCATCTAATCTTTTTTCAAGCTTTGGCTTGCCTTTATATGGCTCTTTAAACTTTTTTTTATTCCATAGTCTTTTGTAATCATCTCCTTTAAGTTTGCCAGTGCAAAATATATAAACTAATACCTCTTTTTCTTTTATTTTTTTACCGACTAAGGATGCCATGTTTTTCATACCACCCTTCCATACGCAGTCATTGGAGGGACCATCGTGACTATTTTGTCCATGGTTATAAATTAATAAAATTTTATTCTCTGGATCCTTTATTTTTTGATCTTTGGCATAACCATTTTTGTTGCTCAAAAAACCATCTTTGGTCATTTTATCTGCAAGGACATTTGTACAAAATAATAAAATAGATAAAAGTAAAAATATTTTTTTCATTTAAGTAAAACTCTTCCTGCAATTGTTTTTAATTTATCTTTAGTTTTTTGAGATCTTTTTTCAGGCGCAGTTATTATTGCAACATCCAAACAATTGTTTGTTGGATCTTTTGGATCTATATGGTTTTCAAAATTTTCAATTAAATTTTTAATCATATTTTTTGCTTTAGCAGCATTTCCTAAAAGAACTTTAATTACTTGCTGAACATCAACATTTTTATGATCTGGGTGCCAACAATCATAATCAGTTATCATTGAAACTGATGCGTATCTAATTTCAGCTTCTCTTGCTAATTTAGCTTCTGGCATATTAGTCATACCGATTACATCAGCTTTCCATGATCTATATAAATTGGACTCGGCAAGTGTTGAAAATTGTGGTCCTTCCATAACAACATAAGTTCCACCTCTTTGATACTCTATACTTTCTTTTTTAATAGCCTCTTCACATGCGTTCATTAACCCATTAGATGTTGGATGCGCCATAGAAACATGAGCGACAATTTCATCATCAAAAAAAGTTTTATTTCTTGCAAATGTTCTATCGATAAATTGATCAACTATTACAAACTTTCCAGGAGGCAAATCTTCTTTTAAAGACCCAACTGCTGATACTGATACAATGTCCGTAACACCCAATTGTTTTAAAGAATCAATATTAGCTCTAAAATTAATATTTGAAGGATTGATAAAGTGCCCTTTTCCATGTCTAGGTAAAAAATAGACTTCTTTATTATTATAATTTGTTTTTAAGATTTGATCAGAAGGCTTTCCCCAAGGTGTATTTAGATCTAAGAGTTCTCTTTCTTTAAATTCCTCAACATCATATAGGCCACTACCACCAATTATTGCTAATTTATTGTTTGCCATATCAAAAAAATAATTTATTTATTTATATATCGCAATTTATTATGGATTTAAAAGATTATATTAGATCAATTAAAGATTATCCAAAAAAAGGAATTCTTTTTAGGGACATAACAACATTAATTAAAAATGAAAAAGCTTTTAAAGAATGTATTGATCAAATAGTTGAGAGAACTAAAAAATTTAAGGTAGATAAGATAGCGGCTATTGAATCAAGAGGTTTTGTATTTGCATCAGCGGTATCTTATATACTAAACAAACCTTTTATTTTGCTAAGAAAAAAAAACAAACTTCCAGCAGAATCTCATTCAGTCGATTTCGAATTAGAATATGGAACTGCAACTATAGAGGTTCATAAAGATTCAATTAAAGAAAATGATTCAGTTTTAATTATTGACGATTTAATAGCTACAGGCGGTACAGCCGAAGCAGCTGCAAAACTAGTTACAATATCAAAAGGATCTGTTTCAGGATTTATTTTTGTTATAAATCTTTTTGATCTAGGTGGTTGTGATAAACTAATTAAATTAGGTCACAAAGTTGAAAACTTAATTGAGTTCCCTGGACATTAGTCTTCTAATCTATAAAAAGATTTTTTTAAAAGCATAGAGTTTAGTAAACCTAAAATTCTCATTTGATAGATTTTTTTTTTATGTGAATTAAAGGTTAAAAAATAATAAACAAATTTAATTTTTGCTGAAATTAAATTGAAAAAAATTTTAAAAAATGCATTCAAATACCCTTTATGTTTTTTGTTAAAATAAAATTTTGACCACATCCAATGCCAATTTCTTAAATATTCAATTTCTTTATTTTGATTAAAATTAGAAGATGAAGCGCCAATATGATCAATTATAGAATTATTAATAATATATATTTTCTCATTCTTTTTTTTTGTTCTTAAACAAAGATCATCATTTTCAAGATATAAAAAAATATTTTCATCAAACAAATCTTCATTATGAAATTTTTCTTTATTTAGCAACATTGAAAATCCATCAATTGTATCAACTTCAAAAATATCTTCCTTATCAAATTTTGATGTTATTTTATTTTTAAAATTAGGATAGTTTGAATTACTATTAACTGGGGATAGAATAGCAAAATCATTTATTGCTTCGGTAGATTTTATTAACTTTTCAAAAGTATCACTTTTAAAGGTAGCATCTGGATTTATTATATAAGCATATTTTGTTTTAGATTTTATAATACCAATATTATTTGAAGCACCCATACCAATATTTTCATTTAAAATTACCTCAATGTTGTCATATTTTGACTCTAAATCTTTTTTTAAATTAATGTCTTTAGAATTTTCTATTACGATTTTATTAGAATTTCTTGGAAGTGAGTTGAGACAATTAAAAATAACGTTATGACTCTTGTAGGTAACTATTATAAATGTAATGTTGTTAAGATTTAAATCCATTGAGATAAACAAGTATACTTAAAGTAAGGTTTGTTGTAAAAAAAATAATGCACAAAATTTTAGTAACCGGTGGACTTGGTTTTATTGGTAGTAATTTAATTAAGATATTGCTTAGACAAAAATTCATTGTTATTAATGTTGATAAAGTAAGCTACTCATCAAACTTTTATAATACTAAAAATTTTTCAAATAATAGAAATTACAAATTTATTAAATGTGATTTAAGAAATAAAAAAAAAATTAAAAATATATTTAATAAATTCAAACCAAATTGTGTTTTTAATCTTGCGGCAGAAACACATGTTGATAGATCAATTGATAGTCCAAAAAATTTTATAGATTCTAATATCTATGGAACTTTTAACTTATTAGAATGTTTTAAAAAATATTCTAACTCTTTTAAAAAAACTAAATTAATTCATATATCCACTGACGAAGTTTATGGCGATGTTCTTAAGGGAAGATCTAAAGAAATAGATACTTATAAACCAAGCTCACCCTACGCTGCATCTAAAGCTGCATCAGATCATTTAGTTTACTCATATGTAAGAACATTTAAAATCCCAGCAATTATTACAAATTGTTCAAATAATTATGGACCAAGACAACACCCTGAAAAATTAATCCCAAAATTAATATACAACATTTTAAATAATAAAAGTTTACCAATTTATGGGAAAGGAAGAAACTCGAGAGAATGGATTTTTGTTGATGATCATTGTGATGCTCTAATAAAAATTTATAAAAAAGGAAAATTAGGTGAATTTTATAATATCGGATCAAATTATAATATTGATAATTTGAAAGTTGTAAAAAAACTATTAACTGTAGCTAAAAAAAAAATTAGTCTTGGACAAAAAGTTAAAATTAAATTCGTTAAAGATAGGCCTGGTCATGATATGAGATATGCAATTAATAGTAGTAAATTAAAAAATAAACTTAAATGGAAACCAAAAGTTAATTTTGCTAAAGGACTAGAAAAAACATTTCTTTGGTATCTTGAAAATCAAAATTACTATTCAAAATTAAATAAAAAAGATATCACTAAGAGAATTGGAATAAAAAAATGATTAAAAAAGGAATAATATTGTCAGGTGGAATGGGTACAAGGATGAGCCCGTTAACAAAAGCAGTAAATAAACAACTTCTTCCAATTTATGATAAACCATTAATATTTTATCCTCTTTCAATATTAATGCTTTCTAAAATTAAAGATATTTTAATTATTGTTAACAAAGGTCAATTAAGTCAATATAAAAAAATATTACCTGATGGAAAAAAGTTAGGAATAAAAATTAATTACAAAGAACAAAGCACTCCCAAAGGTTTGCCCGATGCATTTATATTGGGTGAAAAATTTATAGGGAAGAGCAATGTGGCACTTATACTTGGAGATAATTTTTTTTATGGCCAGTATTTATCAAAAAAACTCTTGGATTGTGTAAAATTAAAAAATGGAGCAAAAGTTCTTTTACATAGAGTTTCAAAGCCAGAAAAATATGGTGTCGCAAAAGTTAAAAATAACAAAATTACTTTTATAAAAGAAAAACCTAAAAAATTTATATCAGATCTTGCTATTACTGGTTTATATTTTTTTGATAACAAAGTTGTAAAATATTCAAAAAAATTAAAGCCATCAAATAGAAATGAATTAGAAATCACTGATCTATTAAACAAATACAAAAAAACTAATAAACTTTCTGCTGATTATATAGGAAGAGGTGGCGCATGGCTTGATACAGGATCGATTGATGATTTTTATAAAACAACTAATTTTGTATCCGCAATTGAAAATAGACAAGGTTTTAAAATAGCATGCTTAGAAGAGATCGCTTTATTAAACAAATGGATCAAAAAAAAACAAATTAAAGAAGCAATAAAATTTTATGGAAATTGTGAATATTCGTCATATTTAAAAAAATTAATTTAAATGATTAAAAAAACTAAATTTAAAGATTTAATTATTATTAAAAATAAATCTTTTAAAGACAGTAGAGGTTATTTTAAAGAGCTACTTAAGGAAAATAAAATTAAAAAGAGATTTTTATTTACTGCTATGTCTTATTCTAAAAAAAATGTAATCAGAGGTTTGCATTTACAAAAGAAAAAATCCCAAGGGAAATTTATAACAGTATTAAAAGGTAAAATATACGATGTTGCATTAGACTTAAGAAAAAAATCAAAAACTTATGGAAAATATTTTTCAATTATATTAAGTGAAAAAAACTCAAAATCGATTTATATACCTCCGGGATTTGCTCATGGATTTTGTAGTTTAGAAAAAGAAAATTATATTATCTATAATTGCACAAACTACAGACACAAAAATAGCGAAATAGGTATTAGATATAATGATAAAAAACTAAATATTAAATGGCCTATTAATAAGCCAATTCTTTCAAATAAAGATAAAAAAAATATGACATTTAATGAATTTAAAAAAAAATTTAGAAAATGAATCAAAAAATTTTAGTTACTGGGGGTGATGGTCGTTTTTCAAAAGTTTTGAAAAAAGAAAATAAATTTTTAAATTTAATTTTTAAATCAAAAAAAGAATTAAATATTATGAATTTAAAATCAATCGAAAATTGTATAAAAAAAGTAAAACCTAAAATAATTATGCATACTGCAGGTCTATCTAGACCTATGAATTTACATAAAAAAAATATTTCAAAAAGTATTGATTTAAATATTATTGGAACAGCTAATATTACCAAAATATGCAAAAAGTATAATATTAAACTAGTATATTTTTCTACAGGTTACGTTTATGAGGGTGTAAAAGGAAATTACTCTGAAAGTGATCCTGTAAAACCGTTTAATAATTATGGTCTATCAAAACTTGGGGGAGAATGCGCAGTGGCAATGTATAGTAATTCTTTGATCTTAAGAATTACTATGACTGAAAAACCTTTTTTACATAAAAAAGCTTTTTTAAATCTAAAAACTAATTTTATGTTTCATGATGATTTGGTGAAAATGTTACCAAAAATCTTGAAACAAAAAGGAATTTTAAATGTAGGTGGAAGATCGCAATCAGTTTATTCATTTGCGAAAAAAAATAATTCAAAAGTCAAAAAAATTAGAGCCAAAAAAGTTTTAGATTTTCCACTAAATCAAACTATGAATTTGGCAAAATTAAAAAAAATTATAAGATAAATTTGGTAGCGGGAAGTGGGATCGAACCACTGACCTCGGGCTTATGAGTCCCGCGCTCTAACCAACTGAGCTACCCCGCCATCTAATTCGTATTGATATATAATACTTTTTATTTTTTAAGCAATCAAGAATTGTCTAATTTCCCTTTTTATTGTGTCATATGTGAGTCAAGAACATATGTATTTTTAGTGAGTCAAGATTTATAATAACGTTTAGAAATTATGAAAAAACTTTTAGGGATCTTGGTTCTGGGTTTGTTGTGGTGTAATGTTGTTAATGCTTCTACATCTTTAAAATGTGAAAATGTAGATCCAAAAGCAATTTTAGATTACGCAAGAGTAGAAGTAGATCTTAATAAGAAAAGATTTTATTATAACTGGCTTGGAGGATATATGACAATAACTGCAGTTACTCCAGATAGAATTAATGCAATACTTAAAATTCCTGATCAAAATATAAACTGGTATGCAATATTAAATAGATATTCAGGCAACCTTGAAGTTTATAATGATCGTGATGACTTTAAAGGATCAACAGGAAATTATAAGTGTAAAAAAGTAGATAAATTATTGTAAGTGATAACCTATAAAAAAACATTTGATTATTATGCAACTAATGAAGAATTAGACAAATTCGTATATAGTATAGTTGAAGCTCTTATAGGTGACCTTGATGATGAAATAGAAGTAGATATAACTCAGGATGATAATCATCGTTATATCACTGTTAATATTTTAAATAGGGTTTTGCACTAAAAATGATTCAAACTATTGCTGCTGTTGTAGGTTCTGCAATTATGATTTTTTTAACCATAGATCTTATTGGTCAATGGAAAAATAGTTCAAAAACAACGAGATCATTCTCAGACTTAGTGATACAATGGTTTTTTTGGCTTACAATAATTTTACTAATTGTAGTGTCGTTATAAAAATTATGAAATTATTTACTTTTTTAATTTTGGTAACTTTGTTCCTATCTAATACACACCTCAAAGCAGAAATAGTTAAATTAAATGGATGTCGAATGGTAGAATTAGATGGAAGAACAGATTTAGCAAAAGAAGAAATGAAAAAATATTACGGAGACAATGCATATAATTTATCAATCAATTTTAGTACAGGCACTGTTAAACTGCATAATCGGATCCATCAGATCATTCATTACGATGATGAAACAGTTACTACAACACATAAACATTGGGACAATGAGTTAAATAAATTTATAGGTGAAACAAAAATTGATATAAATTTAATTACAAATGAATTCTTTATGGTCATATCATTTATTGATGATACTCGATATACAAGTAAATCAAAATGTATTTTGCCAGATAAAAATAAGAATAAAACAAACAAAAAATCTAATTCAGGAATTAGAAATTTACTTAAAAAATTATATTAAATGAAAAACACTTATAAAAAAGATTATCCACTAATATTTAAAGTTGAGGGAAAACGTTATAGATCATTTTATGGCAAATGGAGAGAATGTGATAGCAAGGGAGTTTTTTTTAGTAGAATAAATGGAAAAAACATAGTTAATTTTAGAAATATAAATGAAAAAAAATAAAAAAACAAAAAATATAGTTTCCACATATTGGAATGGTAAAATCTCACTTGGTAAAAGTTTTTGGATTGTAGCAGTAGTGATACTAGGGATTTACTCTATACCATCCTATATAATTGATGATCAATTTATATCTTCAGTTAGTGATGGAATGGTAATTCTTATTTGGGTTTACACTATATTTTTTTATGTATTGTTAATTTATGTTTATGTTGGTTTATGGCGAAGTGCTTCAAAATATATTTCTGAACGTATAAAAACTAAACGATCTACCACATGGGGATACGTTACTTATACAATAATTGTATTAGGGGTATTTTCTGGAGTTAGTACACTTATTTTAGATTTAGCAAGTTAGTTAAAAAAATATTTAAGTTTCCCGTTGTCACCTTTTTTTCTCCTTTCGTTGTGTCACACGTGTGTCAAGAAAGGATTGAAGTTGCGATAAGGTACATAGAAAGCGGATAACTAACCACTGACCTCGGGCTTATGAGTCCCGCGCTCTAACCAACTGAGCTACCCCGCCATTAGATTTCTGTTGATTTATAATAGTTTTATATTTTGTTTCAATACTTATCCACAAGCTAGAATTCAATTGAAATAATGTTTTTCAAGGGTAGTTTCAGCATCGATGAGAATTGAAGAAGAATTAAAACTTGATTATTCAGATGTTTTATTTAGACCAAAAAGAAGCACTTTATCAAGTCGTAAAGATGTAGATTTAAAAAGGACTTATAAATTCAAATATAGCAAAAATGAATGGTCAGGAATTCCAGTAATGGCTGCTAATATGGATGGTGTTGGTGAGTTAGAAGTTGCAGAAACCTTATCAGATTTTGGTATGATTACATGTTTAACAAAGCAACATGATGTTAGTAAATTAAAAAAGTATAAAAAATTAAAGTCAATATATAAAAACATATCTCTAAGCATTGGAATAAAAAAAGAAGATTATGAAAGATTAGATAAAACATTAAAAGAATTTTCATTTATAAAATTTATTTGCGTAGATGTTGCAAATGGTTATTCAGAACATTTTACAAGTTTTATTAAATCTGTGAGAGATAAGTACCCAACAAAAACCATTATAGCCGGTAATGTCGTAACAGCTGATATGACACAAGAATTAGTGCTAAGCGGAGCTGATATAGTTAAAGTTGGAATTGGACCTGGAAGTGTGTGCACAACAAGAATTCAAACTGGTGTTGGGTACCCGCAGCTAAGTGCTGTAATTGAGTGTGCGGATGCAGCCCACGGACTAGGCGCTCATATAATCGCAGATGGCGGATGTACCTGTCCAGGAGATGTTGCAAAGGGTTTTGGTGGTGGTGCAGATTTCGTTATGCTTGGAGGAATGTTTGCAGGTCATGATGAGGGTGGAGGAAAAGTTACAAAAACTAATGGAAGTAAATATATTGAGTTTTATGGTTCAAGTTCTGAAACAGCTAATAAAAAACATTATGGCGGATTATCTAATTATAGAAGCAGCGAAGGAAGATCTGTAAAAATTAAATATAGAGGAAAAATAAAAGATACTATTTTAAATATATTGGGTGGAGTCAGAAGTAGTTGTACCTATGTTGGGGCGCCATCATTAAAACAATTAAGCAAATGCACAACATTTGTAAGAGTTAGTAATCAATATAACGATACATTTTCTAAATAGAAGTTTCAATTCTAATAAATAATTTGTAATATTTTTGAAAAAAAATTATTAATAATGAAAAATAAAATTATAAATTCTTTATCAGATATTTCACTATCAAACATAGAATCAAGCTTACAACCAACAAAGATTTCTGAAAAAAAAATTTATGATACTTATTGTGATAATTACGATTCTATCCATTATTTATTTATAGAATTTCAATTCACTTGGCTTCAACAAGCTTATAAAGCTTTGAAAGATTTAGATAAGTACAATATTTTAGTATATTTATATAAAGAAAATTTTTTAGAACTTAGTGAATTATTTAAAGTAAAATCTTTAAATGAATTTTATGTTAATCCTAGATTTAATTTAGATAAAATTAATATAATTCAAATATCTCAAAAACTTAGACTTTCTAAAGAAACTGCTAGAAGAAAAATTTTAGAACTTGAAGATGATGGAATATTAATAAAAAATAAAAAAACGATCACTGTTACATTAAAAGCAGGCCTTCTTCAAAAACCAGAAAATACAATTAATTCTTTTTCAAAAATTTTACAATATGTTTCGTGGTTATTATACAAAGAAAAAAAAGTAAAAAGATACTATGAAAAAAGTTTTTTTATAAAAAAAATAAAAGAAAGATTTACCCAAGTTCTAGCAATTTTTCTAGAATACCAAATAAATTATATACTTGTTAGAAAATTCTTGGCTAATAATGATTCGGAATTATTTTTCATTGCTGGTTGCCTCATGTACAATCAAATAATGTTTTTAAAAAAAACAGAAAATAAAAAGCATTATAAAAAAGAATGGATAGACGAAGTTTTTAATATTGGAAATAAAAAAGGAATAAATGCTATGACAATTAGCGACCTTACAGGAATTCCAAGACCAACCGTAATTAGAAAATTAAAAATATTATCAAAACAGAACGATATATTTAAAGACGAGAATAATCTTTATTATATGACAAAAGGTAAATTTGTTACTGACTTAAATAAACTTAGACTGAATAATATAAAGGAACTAAGCGCTACAATATCAAGAATTAATAATATTATTTTTTTTAGCTAGATAGAAATAATTACACCAGTTACAACTATAACCGCTGCAACCAAACTAAAGAAAATTGTTGATTCCATTTTTTCTTTTTTTTGAGCTGATCTAACTTTGTTTAAAAGATCGTTTATATCTA
The DNA here is from genome assembly GCA_902569415.1 of uncultured Pelagibacteraceae bacterium. Classification (GTDB taxonomy): domain Bacteria; phylum Pseudomonadota; class Alphaproteobacteria; order Pelagibacterales; family Pelagibacteraceae; genus Pelagibacter. Next base: position 3,688 of record CACFUH010000001.1, on the reverse strand, counting down.
CTCTTTTTTCTCTCGGAGAATTTTTTAATGAGTGAAGTTCACCTTTCATAGTTTGGGTCTCAACTGAATTATTTGTGATCTGCTCTCCACTCATATAATTTAAATTTAACCACAGAAATGCTCCTTGGACAATTAAATAATCGTCCAATTTGGGTTGCCTAAAAAAGGTATGCTATAATGGTTCTAAATTAGGAATTTTTGTAATTTTTTTGATTTAAAGGTTTGTTTAAAATTTCTGCTTTATATCTTTTTTTTTCAATTTCAATTTCAATTATTTTTGTTTTTAAAGATTTTATATCATCATCAATTTTTACATAACCAAAAGCTAAATTTTTATTAAAATTAAATGAAAAATTTCCTGAGGTTGTTCTTCCAATAATTTTACCATCTAGATAAATAGGCTCATCATGAAGAATTAGTGGTTCACCAGGTTTGCTATCTTTTAAAGTTAGCATTAAAAATTTTTTTTTTTGTTTTTTTCCGTTAATTTTAAGCAATGCTTGTTTTCCGACAAAATCTATATTTTTTTTATAACTTATTGCAAAATTAAGACCTGCCTCATATTGGTTTTCTTCTGGTGAAATGTCATGTCCCCAGTGTAAAAAACCACTTTCCATTCTCATAATATCCATTGCATGCATACCGCAAAGACTTAACTGATATTTTTTCCCAATATTTGTAATTAAATTATATATCTCTTTAGCTTTATCTTTTTCAATATAAAGTTCGTAACCTAATTCACCTACATAAGATAATCTTTGAGCCCAAATCTTTGTTTCATTAATTTTAATATATTTTGAAGTACCAAATTTAAAATTTTCATTAGAATAGTCGTCTTTACTTAAATCTTTCATTAAATCTCTACTTTTTGGTCCAAATATACCAAGTACACAATAATCTTCGGTACTATCTGATATTTTAATGTTTTTAGATAAGTATTTTTTTATATGAAATTTATCATGCTCTCTATTTGCTGCAGCAGTTATAATTCTATAATGATCTTTTTTTAAACAAACAACTGTTAGGTCCGTCTCAATACCTCCATCTTCATTAAGCATTTGAGTATAAGTACATTTTCCAATCTCATTTTTAATATTTGCTGTACAAATTTTTTGAAGCTCTTCATATACATTTTTACCTTCTAGTTCATATTTAGAAAAAGGGGTTAATTCAAATAATCCAACATTTTCCCTTGTATTTTTAGTTTCAAATTCTGCAGATGGATACCAATTTTGATAATTATAAGAATATTTATATTCAGCACTTTCTCCATTTTTTGCAAACCACATTGGTCTTTCATATCCACCGGAAACTCCAAAACATGCTCCAGCATTTTTCAACTCTTCGTGATAAGGAACTAGTTTTTGATTTCTTGAAGTTTTATGTTGTTTAAATGGCCAATGCATACCATATAGGTCTCCTAGAGTTTCGGTAATTCTTTCTTTGATAAATTTTATTTCAGAATGAAAATTTTGAAATCTTTTAATATCATAAATAAATAAATCATCATTAATATGACCATTCATTAACCATTCTGCTGTAACTTTACCAACACCCCCGCCACTTCCAATTCCAATACTATTCAAACCACAACATGCAAATAAATTCTTAAATCCTGGTACCTCGCCTAAAAGAGTATTTGTATCTGGAGTAAAAGACTCTGGACCAGCAAAAAATTTTCTAATTCCTGCCTTTTCTAACATTGGAACCCTTTTTAAAGCTGCTTCTAAATAAGGTTCAAAATGTTCAAAATTTTCTGGAAATTCACCATATGAAAAATCTTCTGGAACTCTATTAGTTTTATTAAAAGCAGGAATTGATTTTCCTTCAAATATTCCTATTAACATTTTTCCTGCATCTTCTTTTAGATATAAACTATCATCAAAATCTCTTAGAACTGGGATATTTTTTGGTAATTCATTAATACCTTCGGTAATTACATAAAAATGTTCTGCAGGATATAATGGAATACTAAAGCCTGTATCTTCTCCTATTTGTCTAGACCACATTCCGGTTGCAAGAACAATGTATTCGCATTCAATAGTTTTGCCGTTTACAACAACTCCTGCTACTCTTTCATTTTTTTTGATTATTTTTTCAACTGGTGATTTTTCAAATATTTTAACACCTTCTTTTCTTGCGGCTTTTGCGAGTAAATTTGTTACTCCTATTGGGTCTGCTTGACCATCACCAGGCATAAAAATTCCTCCTAAAACATCTTTTTCATTAATGATTGGATAAATTTTTTTTATTTGATCAATATTTAATACTTCTACATTTACATCAAACAATTGTGCTGTGGTTGCTTGCCTCTTAAGTTCTTGCCATCTTCCCTTACTGGTTGCAATTGATAAAGCTCCGTTTAATTTTAATCCACTAGAAAAATCTATTTTTTTTTCTAAATTTTTATAAAGTTCTAATGAATATTTTCTAATCTTTGTTACACCTGCAGAAGGTCCTAATTGACTAACAAGACCAGCAGCATGCCAAGTAGTACCCGAAGTTAACTGATCTCTTTCAAACAAAATAGTATCTTTCCAGCCAAATTTTGCTAAATGATATGCGGTTGAACAACCAGTTACACCACCACCAATAACAACAACTTTTGCACTCCTAGGCAGTTCTTTGTTCATTTTCTTATTTTATAGCATCTGCAGAAGACACAAAAGAGTGACCAAAAGCATCAGCAACTGCTTTATAAGTAACTTGGCCTTTATGAACATTTAATCCTTCAAGAAAATTCTTGTCTTCTTTTAAAGCTTTTTGGTAACCGTTGGTAGCAAGCTTGTTTAAAAAAGGAAGTGTAGCCTTATTCAACGCAATAGTAGAAGTTCTTGGAACTCCACCAGGCATATTAGCAACACAATAATGAACAACATCATCAACAATATAAGTTGGTTCAGCGTGAGTAGTTGGCTTGCTTGTTTCTACACATCCGCCTTGGTCTATTGCCACATCAACAATGACTGACCCTCTTTTCATTAATTTCAACATGTCTTTAGTAACTAATTTTGGAGCTTCTGCCCCAGGAATTAAAACTCCACCAACTAAAAGATCTGCTTCAGAAATTAATTTTTTCAAATCTATTTTATCACTTTGCTGTGGTATTATTTTATCTCCAAATATTTCAGTTAATTGTTTTAATCTTGCTTCAGATTTATCTACAATATGAACTTTTGCTTTCATGCCTGTAGCTATAATTGCTGCATTTTCACCAACAACTCCTCCACCTAGAATTACTACTGTCCCACCTTCAACTCCTGGAGCTCCTCCTAATAACAATCCTCTTCCTTTTTGATTTTTTTCTAAACAATGCGCTCCTGCTTGAACTGACATTCTTCCTGCAACTGCACTCATCGGAGCAAGTAGTGGCAACCTTCCATTGTTATCGGTAACAGTTTCGTACGCTATACAAATTGATTTAGAATTAATTAATCCTTCGGTTAATTCTTTTGCAGCAGCTAAATGAAGATAAGTAAAAACAATTTGATTTTCTCTTATCATTTTTACTTCATTTGACAAAGGTTCTTTAACTTTAACAATTATCTCTGCATCGTTAAAAATATCTTCTGCTTTTTGTACGATTTTAGCACCAGCTGATTTGTATTGATCATTATCAAATCCTGCTTCAAAACCACCATTATTTTCAACTAATACTTCGTGGCCATTTGAAGTTAATGATTTAACA